>NZ_JBICYZ010000001.1:277917-457201 GCF_043201465.1 Kitasatospora sp. NPDC048298 | reverse complement strand
GCCCGCCGCCCGCCCCGCCCCGCCCCCCCCCCCCCCCCCCCCCGCCCCCCCCCCCCCCCCCGCCGGGCCCCCCCCCCGGGGGGGGGGGGCCGCCCCCCCCCCCCCCCCCCCCCCCTCGCCGGGTTGATGTCCCCGGTTGATGTCGGGGTTCCGCGGGGAAGAAGAAGACAACCCGAAGCCGAATGAACAGGGATTTGCGTGCTTCGGGCGAATTGGGCGCTTGTCATCTGAGGTCGTATAGGAATCAACACTTCCGGAAATGCTCGATCGCGCACCGAGCACCGACCGCCCCTGTTGTGACCTCTGCCACAACATGACGTGGCTTCGCGCTTTCCCTGACGGGACTCATATGGCCGAATCACTTCGTGATGGCCTGATGTCATATGACCGTTCGTCAAACGTTCATAATGAATGGCAGTGTGTAGGCGGTCGTACCCGACCCTTTCTGCACCATGTGTGTACCGATCGTGCACACGATGACGAATGGCTGAACTGTGCGCATGACCCGTTCGGATCGCAACGACGCGACCACGCGGCCCCGCCTCTTAGGCGCAGGCGAAAAGCTCACCCCTGAGGAGTTCTCCGGGCTGGCCGGCCAGGTCGGGGGCTATCCCTATGTGAAGATCGTGCTCGACCGTGACGAGTCGGTGCTCCACTTCATCGACAGTGCCGACGGCATGCTCCACGTCCGCTACATCGGGTGCGAGATCCTCGGCATGTCGATCGACGAACTGGCGGGGCAGCTCGATTCCTTCAATGACGGCGTCTACCGGAATCCCGACCGTCGTTTCTATCTCGGCACCCTCGCCCGCCACACCCGTCGCGCCACGGAAAGCGGCGACGAGGCCGAGACCTTCCTGTCGCTGGAGACGGTCGACGTCGACACCATGTCCCAGGACATGCTGCGGTTCTTCTACCACCGGGTGCGCGAGCACATCGACCCGTCGCTGCGGCTGGTCCTCAAGCCGGCCTGCCACCAGCAGGAGGTCTACCTCGCCGACATTCCGGAGAGCGAGATACCGCGGGTCCTGTCCCACGAGCTCTACTCCGCGGCCTCGTTCGTGCCGTTGAACCCCGGGACGGCCCACGGGCGGCTGCGGGTGTTCCGCTCGGAGGAGGAGTACCGGGCCGACCCCGAGCCGCTGGAGTGGCACGACATCGTGGTGATGCCCCGGGTGCCCGAGGACATCCCCCGGGTGTCCGGCATCATCCACACCGAGCACACCACGCCGCTCTCCCACATCAACGTGATGGCCGCGGGCTGGCGGATCCCCAACGCCGTCGGCATCGGAGCCGTCGACCGGATCGACCGCGCCGCTCTGGCCGGCCGGTGGGTGAACTACCGGGTCGAGGCCGACGGCGGGGACCTCCTGCTCGAGGCCGCCGAGCCGGGCGAGACCGGGGGAGCACGGCCGGCCCCGCCGGCCGACCGCGTCGCCGTGGACCGGCCCGACCTCGCGCCCACGCCCGTCACCGCGCTGTCCGAACTGCGCGAGGGGGACCACGTACGGTTCGGCACCAAGGCCGCCAACCTCGGCGAACTCACCCACCTGCTGCAGCACGGCTCGCCCCGCTGGCTCGGCTTCTACCAGGTGCCCCGGCCGCCCCGGGCCGACCTGCTGCGCTACCTGGCCCGGCAGCTCGACCTCCCGGAGGACACGGACGAGGCCGAACTGCACGCCGCCGCAAAGCTCCTGGTGAAGGAGTACGCCCACGTGCCGCGCGGGATCGTGCTGCCGTTCTCCCTCCAGCAGCGCTTCCTCGACTCCTCCGAGCAGCTCCGGGAGGCCGTCGACCGGCTGGCCGCCGCGCTCGGGGGCGAGGCCCCGCGGATCGAGGAACTCTGCCTCGACGTCCAGCGGTTGATCCGTGACACCCCGCTGCCCGACCCGATCCGCACCGAGATCGACCGGGCGGTCGACCGCCACCTGTACGGCGCCCCCGTCCAGGTCGTCCGCAGCTCCTCCAACGCCGAGGACCTGGCCGGCTTCTCCGCCGCCGGACTCTACGAGTCGGTGGCCAACGTCAGCGGCACCGACGCGCTCCTCGACGCCGTCCGGGAGGTCTGGGCCTCGCTGTTCTCGCCCCGGGCGGTGCTGCTGCGGCGCCAGGCGGGCATCCCCCTGGACCACTGCCGGATGGCCGTGATCGTCCAGGAGCAGGTCGGCGCCACCGTCGGCGGCGTCCTGGTCACCTGCAACCCGCTGAGCCCGCAGGACTTCCGCGACGTCTACCTCAACATCTCGCCGCGCTCGGTGACCGACGTGGTGGACGGCCGGGGCGCCCCGCTCCAGTACCTGTACAACACCATGGAGGGCGGCAGCCGGACCATCTCGCTGGGCACCGCCGCCACCGACCTGGACACCGCGACCAAGGACGTCGTGCGCCGACTGGCCCTGATCAGCCGGCTGTTGCAGTCGCACTTCTCGCCCGACGAGACGTACGCGGCCCCGGTCGACATCGAATGGGCGATCGAGGGCGACCAGATCGCCCTGCTGCAGCTGCGCCCCTTCCGCACCGCCGGCTGACGCGGCCGGAGGGCCGTACGGGCCGCCGCCGCTCCCCGGCACGCCACGGGCCGGAGCGATCCTCCGAGGCCGCGGGCGAGCCCCACGGGCCCGCTCGTCGGCGTGCCCGTGGACGAGTGAACTTCCTTCAGGAGAAAGTACGTTGAACAAGATCCTCTACGTCTACGTCAAGGGCGGAGCCCCGCTGGAGTACGCGTTCCCGCGCATCGCCGCCTGCGGCGAACTGCACGTCCTCGCGCTGGCGCCGCTGCCCACGGCCGGGGAGGACGTGTGGCGCCCCAGCTGCACCAGCATCGAGCTGGTGCCCGAGGCGCCGCGCGGCGACGACCTGGTCGAGCTGATCGTGGAGTACGCGAAGGCCATCGGGGCCGACGCGCTGCTGACCCTCTCGGAGTTCGCGGTCCTGGCCGTCGCGCACGCCGCGAGCCGGCTCCACCTGGCCGGCCCGGGAGAGGGCATCATCCGCGCCCGGGACAAGCGGCTGATGCGCGAGGCGTGGGCGGCCGCCGGGGTGCCGATACCCGCGTTCCGCCGCGTCGACAGCCTCACCGACCTGACGACCGCGCTGGCCGAACTCACGCCCCCGCTGCTGCTCAAGCCGGCCTGGGGCGCCGGATCGGTCGCCCAGATCGTGCTGGACTCGGTCGAGGAGGCCGCCCCGGCGTGGGCCGGCATCGAGAGCGGGCTGCGGGCGGGCAGCCAGGTCGGCATGAACGAGCTCTACGCCGCGGACACCGACCGGGACCGCCTGGTCGAGTCGATCGCCCAGGGCTCCACCGAGGGCTGGTACCAGGAGCCCGGCTACGGCGACTACGTGAGCGTGGAGGGGATCGTCGCGGACGGCGTCTACCACCCCCTCGCCATCACCGCCAAGCTGCCGACCGTCCCGTCCTTCGTCGAGGTGGCCAGCACCTCGCCCTCCGTCCTCGCGGAGCCGCTGCAACGCCGGATCGAGGAGGTCTCGCGGCAGGCCGTCGACGCGCTCGGGCTGGAGAACTGCGGCACCCACACCGAGCTGAAGCTGATGGCGGACGGCGAGCTGGTGGTCATCGAGACCGCGGCCAGGTTCGGCGGCCTGCTGACGACCAGGCAGGTCCACGAGGTCTTCGGGCTCGACCCGATCGGCATGCTGGTCCGGCAACTGCTCGGCGAGCGGGTCGACTACCCCGCGGCCATGCCCCTCGACGGCGTCGGGGCCGCCGCCTCGCTGGCCGTCGTCCCGGCCGACGCGGCGGGCGTGCCCTGGCGGACCAGCCCGGTCTGGAACCCGCAGGCCGTCGACTGGCAGAGCCTGCTGTCGCCGGGCAGCACCATCGAGGCCGTACCCGCCTTCGCGATGCCCGCGGGCCGGACCGTCCCCGCCTTCGACCCGTCCGCGGGGTCGCGCAACTGGCTCGGCGTCTACCTGCTGAGCGCCGTCGACGCCGCCACCCTGCAGCGCGACTGCAACGCCGTGCTGAACGGCATGGAAGCCGCCCTGCACCGGGCCGCCTCCTGAGGCGCCGTACCCCGGCATCCCCCCAACCCCACGACCGAGGTTCCTCCATGCGTGTACTGTTCGCCGGCGTCCCCGGCATCGGCCACCTCTTCCCGCTGGTCCCGCTCGCCAGGGCGATGCGCGAACTCGGCCACGAGGTCGCGGTGGCCTCGATGGACGGTGGCGAGGCCGTCGCCGCGGCCGGGATGCCGTACCTGCCCATCGCGCCCGGGGTCGACTGGCGCAAGGTGATCAGGGAGGCCGGCCGCACCCGTCGGCCCGACCTGATGCAGCGGGTGGTCGAGAGCAACTCGGCCGACCGCGAGGCGTTCGTCCCCCTGGCCGCCCACGTCAACAGCGACGTGGCCGACGCGGTGGTCGAGCTCGCCACCCAGTGGCGACCGGACCTGGTGGTGTACGACTACCAGTTCCCGGTGGCCCTGCTCGCGGCGACCCGCCTCGGCGTGCCGGCCGTCCAGCACGACCTGGGGTTCGTCCGGACCCCGAAGCTGCGCGCGCTGATGCTGGCGGAGATGGCGGACACCTTCGCCCGGCACGGGATCGACCGGCTGCCCGAGCCCGCGGACATCATCGACCTCGCGCCCCCGAGCATGGCCGGGGACGAACGGTACGGCCGCTCGCTGCGGCCCGTCTCCTACAACGGCGAGGACCAACTCCCCGCCCACCTGGCCGCGCCCGCCGACCGCCCGCGCGTGGCGGTGACGCTGGGCACCGTCCCGCCCAAGACGGACGGCCTGACCAGGCTGGAGCGGGTGATCGCGGCGGCCGCCGACATCGACGCGGAGTTCGTTCTCGCCACCGGCGACCTCGACCTCGGCACGCTCGACACCCTGCCCGACAACGTCCGCGCCTGCGGCTGGGTCCCGTGGCGGGCACTGCTGGACACCTGCTCGGCCGCCATCCACCACGGCGGCGGCAGCACCGCCCTCGGCGCCCTGGACGCCGGCATCCCGCAACTCGTCCTCCCCGACGGCTCCGACCGCTTCATCAACGCCGACGCGGTCCGGGCCCGGGGCGCCGGCCTGCGCGCCACCGCCGAGGACATCGGCCCGGCCCTCCTCGACCGGCTGCTCACCGACGCCGACCTGACCCGGGCCGCACGCGAGGTCAGCACCGAGATCGCGACCATGCCGTCACCGACGGCCGTCGCGGAACACCTCACCCGCCTCACCCGCTGACGCGGCCCGGCGGTGGAACCGTCCGCACGGTATGCACTGCCGTGCGGACGGCGACCGGCCGCTCAGGCCTCGCTCGCGGCGGTGGCCGTCAGCGGGTCGAAGGTCTGCCGGAGGTCGACGACCGTGGTCGGGCCCTTCACCCAGGCGAGCGGGGCGTGGTGCACCCGGACTCCGGCCGGGGGCTGGAGGAGGGCCTCGCCGGCCGTGTTCTGCGGCCACTCCACCGAGCCGGTGGCTGTCCGGGCCGGGACGAGCCAGTAGTCGCCGCGGGTGTACGCGCCGCCCGGCCGGAAGTACACCTGGGCGCCGTCCTCCAGGTCCAGCCAGGCGCCCTCCTGGATCCGCAGGGCGCCGCCGACCAGCGGCAGGGCGTCCCGGCCGCGGGCCGCCCGGTGGTCCCAGCGGCGCAGGAAGGGGTGGCGCTCGGCCAGCCGCCCGACCTCCGGCCCCGGTTCGGCGGACAGTCGTACCCGGCGGCCCGGCAGGTCGGTCTCCTCCACCTGGAGGAGGTCCGCCGGCTCGTCCCGGCTGACGTACGCGCTGTCCCCGACCTCGACCCAGTCGCCCACCGAGAGACCGAGCTTGTCGTCGTCGCCCAGCGTGGTGAGGTCGACCCAGACGCCCTCGATCGAGGCGACCGGAAGGACGACCGAGCCGTTCTCCCGGGACCACTTGAACGTGGCGCAGCCCTCGGCGGAGCCGCCCTGGTGGACCTCCACCCGGTACAGCTGGTTCTCCGGGCCCCGGTAGGCGTCGTCGGGGTGGGCCAGGCACGGGTCCTCGTTCGCCCGCTCCGGCCGCCGGGCGCGCGCGGCCAGCCAGGAGGCGGGCCGCTCGTGCGGTTCGGCCCACGCGTCGAAGGCCTCCCGGACCCGGGACACCCCGCCGTCCGGCACGTTCAACTCCGCGGCGGCCAGCGCGAGTACCTGCCAGACGACCTTGGCCCGGGCCGCCGTGTCGGGCATCGCCGCGCCGAGCGCGACCTCGCGGATCTCCGGGTCCTCGACCGCGGTGACGCTGCGCTCCCAGACCTTCAGGTAGACCAGGAACGGGAAGTCGCCGGGCAGCCGGTCGCCGGGGCGCTCCTCGTCCCGGTAGGCGTCCGGCTGGTCCCAGTACGTCCAGACGGCGGGTGCCTGCGCCTGCCGGGCCTCGCCGTCGCTGCCGCCGGTGCCGCCCCAGTCGCCGTCGTCGGGCACGGCGACGCCCTCCTCGGGGCGGTAGGACTCGCACAGGATGCCGTCCACGTAGTACCGGCCGCCGCCGATGGTGAGGTCGTCCACGTCGTGGTTGCCCGGCGCGTAGCCGATCGCGAACCCGGCCGCCGCGGCCGGACCGCCGCGACGGCCGATCAGGTCGGCGGCGAGCGTGCGCAGCTGGTAGCGCTCGATCGCGGCCTGCTCGTTGGCGTCGGCGTCGAGCTGGACCCGGCCCTGCTGGGTCAGCACGGCGGAGTAGTGCTTGCCGGGCCGGAACGTCAGGCGCGAGAAGTCTGCGTGCACGGTTTCCCTCTCACAGTCATTGGTCGAGCGCATTCATTGGTCGGGCGGGAGCGGTCGGGCGTCAGGAGACGAAGAAGATCCCGGCGTCGGTGCCCGCCGGGGTGTACTCGGCCAGCCGCGCCCGCAGGTTGTCCTCGCGCTGGGGCTGGAACAGGTCGTGGAAGGCGCCGAGTTCGGAGCGGTCCTCGGCGCCGCGGGTGATCTCCGGCGCGCACCCGGCGGCAAGCCGGCCGTAGTCGGGTGTGCCGTAGCGGAGGCTGGTGAACAGCGGGCGGACCCGCTGGGCCTCCACGTCGCGCAGCCGGGCGGCCTGTGCCGGGTGCAGTTCGCCGCGCTCGACCAGCCCGGTCACCGCCGAGCGCACCAGGTCGGGCTGGCACTCGTACCGGCGCGGGGTGCGCGAGCCCGGGGGGACGTAGCAGAACCGCAGGCAGCCGAGCGAGCGGCGGGCCACCCGCAGCGGCCCGGTGAACACGCAGTCCTCGGCGAGCGGCACCGCGTGGGTGTGCACCTCGCCGACCACCGTGGAGCGGTGGGCGTGCAGCAGCGCGTGGGCGTGCTCGCAGTCGGGCCCGGAGAGCGCCGGCCGCCGGTGCCCGGTGGCGTCCAGGATGCTGTCGCTGAGGTGGATCTCCAGCGGGTCGTCGTCCACCTCGTCGCCGACGACCTGGATCGAGCCCAGGATGCTGCGCTCGATCCGCACGCAGGCCGTGGTGTGGTCCAGCACGAGGCTGGGCTCCTGCGGCGAGTGCGGTTCGCAGTGCGGCTCCAGCGACCAGCCCGGCACCAGGGTGCAGTGCCGCAGGGTGACGGAGGCGAGCGGCCCGGTGACGTTGACCCCGCGGCCGGTGACCAGCAGGCCGTCCAGGACCAGCCGCCCGCCCGGGCTGACGCCCCGGACGTTGAGCGCGTCCGGCCGGTTGCTGTACCAGTCGAGCAGCCGGATCACCGGCCGGGCGCCCTCGGCGGCGCGCAGTTCCAGGCGGTCGTCGGTCTCCAGGTCGAAGTCCAGCTGCTCCTGGTAGGCGCCGCTGTGGGTGATCTCGATGACGGCGGCGCCGCCCGCGTTGCCGTCCTGCTGGTCGGTGCGCCACTGCTGGTAGGCGTCGTTGATCCGCTCGTACGGCCCGCCGGGGCCGACCCGGTAGACCGTCCGTCCCGGGGTCTGCGGGCGGTCGCGCGGGTACTCCCCGCCGCCGGTGTCGTCGCCGAACGCGTAGTGGTAGTCGACCCAGACGCCGCGGCGCGGGGCGGTGCGGGCGCCGAAGGCGATCCGGCCGAGCACCGGGTCGACGGCGACCTGGCCGCGCTTGGGCCGGTACGCCCAGTCGGTCAGGTCGGCCACCGTGATCTCGGCGGGCGGGACCGGCTCCTGGGCGCCGTCGCGCCGGATGGCGAAGCTCTTGCCGGGCCCGTAGTAGTCGGCCAGGCGCTCGGCCAGCTGCCGGCGCCGGATCGGTGCCGGCACGTTGTCGAGCGCCGCGAGGTGGGTGGCCGACGGTTCCGGCTCGGGCCGGGTGACCAGCGGGGCGTCGTTCCCGAGGACCGAGAACGTGAAGAGGTTCCTGGCCCGGTCGATGCAGTAGGCCGGCGCCCGGGTGACCGGGTACGGCTTCAGCCGCCACACGTACAGGGCGACACCGGCCGGCGTGCGACCGCCCTGGCGGCGGGCGGAGGCGGCGCGGCGGACGTCGGCGGTGTGCGCCTGCCCGTCGAAGGGCCCGTCGAGCAGGTCCAGCTCGGCGCCGCGCCGCACGTCGACCAGTCGGCCCCGGCCCAGCCGCTGACGGTCGGCCGGCCCCTCGTCCGGGCGCAGCAGCCGCACCGGCTGGGTTTCGCCGAGCAGCCGGGAGAGTTCCACGGCCCGGGCCGGCCAGTCGGCGACCGAGGCGGACAGCTCCTCCAGCAGGGCCAGGGTGCCCTTGCGCCGGCGGTAGGCGACGGTGTTCGCGACGTCGCGCCGCGGCGCCAGCCGGGCGGCGAGCCGGTCGCGGGCCGCCGCCCGCTCGGGGGAGGCGCCGCCGTGCAGCCCGGTGGCGAGCACCTCCTCGTAGCCGGGCAGGATCCGGTAGCCGACCAGGTCGCCGAGGTAGGCGACGGCCCAGTCGGCGGCGGTCTCCACGAACCAGTCCCGGTAGCCCTGTTCGATGCCGCCGCGGACGACGTCGACCTGCTCGGCGATGACGGCCAGCAGGGCGCGCAGCGGCTCTCCCGCGTCGGCGTCCCGCATCCGGTGCCACTGCGGCAGCAGCTCCAGCAGTGCGTCCGGGTCCCGCCCGCTCGGGTCGGTCATGAGCGGACCTCCTTGAGGATCAACGTGTCGGGCAGATTCGGCGACAGCATGGCGAGTTGGGCCGGGCGGATGCCGCGGAACACCGTCAGCACCCGGCCGGGCGGCAGCGGGCGGGTGTCGGTGACGTCCGGGTTGAGGCGCAGCAGCTCCGCGACGGGGATGCCGCCCCGGGCGGCGATGTCGGTGAGGGACTCCCCGGCGGGGTCCTTCACCCGGTAGCGCTGCTCCTCGAAGCGGGCGAGCCGGGCCGGGACGGTCGGCTGCGGTTGGGCGAGCAGGTCGGACAACCGCTCCAGGCCCTCGGGGGTGAGGCTGCCGGGCACGCCCGTGAAGACGTCGACGTCGACGCGGTCGACGCCGGGGACGGCCTGGGCGACGGCGAGGACCTCGGACTGGTGGGCGCTCTGGCCGAGTTGGCGTCCGGCGTAGCCGAGGCGGTCGAGCAGGGCGCGGCGCAGTGCCGGTTCGACGAGGTCCCAGGAGTGGTCCGGGTCGACCTTCACGCTCAGGGCGACGACCAGCAGGACGAGTTCGCGCAGCGCGACCTCGACCGGCAGCCTCGGGTCGCCGTAGGCGGTGAGCGAGGAGTGCAGGGTGCGGATCAGGTCGGAGTCGGCGGTGAGCGGGATGTCGTCCACCCCGGCCACCGTGACGTGGACGAGTTCCCGCCGGCCGTCCGAGAGCCGGGTGGCGCCGGCCCGCCCGATGCCGGCCCGGGAGCGGGTGAAGTCCTCGTAGTCGGTCACCGAGACCAGCCGGTCCAGGGCGGTGACGGCGAGCGGGATGTTGCGCCGGGCGAGGCCGGGGCCGTCCGGGCCGGCGCCGCCGGTGGCGGGCAGCGGGTTGACGACGGCGGAGACGCCGAGCGGGCGGGTGGTGAGCTGGGTGATCCGGCCGGCGCCGACGTTGCCCGACTCGCCGATGCCGATCCGGTAGCGGGCGCGGACGTTCTCCCGGCCGGTGGGCAGGCGTGAACCGTGCACGCCGTCGCCGAAGGTGACGGTGGTGCGGCCGTCGCTCGCGGTCGCGGTGACGTAGACCCGTTCGTCCGGGCCGCGTCCGGCGAGGCTGTCGACCTCGTGCCAGCGCACCCCGTCGACCCGGACCTCCAGGGTGTTCTGCGCGCCCCTGGGGGTGTCGGCGGCCAGCCAGGTGAGCGGCGACTGCCAGAGGGCGAAGCGCTGGCAGGGGACGCCGGCGTCGCCGCTGCCGATGGCCTCGTCGCGGGTGGCGCCCTGGGTGGCGCGCACCACGTTGCCGAGGACCTGGACGGTGTCGCGCCGGTAGCGGTAGGCGAGGCGGGCGCTGAGCGTGATCGTGGTGCGGACGGTGTCCCCGGGCAGCCGCGGGTCGACGCCCTGCTCGACGCCGGCGATCATGGCCAGTTCGGTGCCCCGGACGCCGGTGGTGTTCGGGATGTCGGTCCGCTCGCCGCCGACCGCGATCCACCGGCCCGGGGTCAACCCGTCGTAGAGCCGGTCGAGTTCGATCCGGTCGCCGTGGACCTCCTCGGTGACGGGCTCGTCGGCGAGCCGCAGCGACTCGCCGCGGGCGTAGACGGTGGCGTCCCTGATGTCCGAGAGCTGGGTGTCCTTGTCGTCCAACCAGGGCTGTTGCAGGGAGAGTTCGGTCACCTTGCCGGTGATGCCGAAGTCGGCGCGGGAGATCACCCGCACGTCGGTCACCCGGGTGATGACCTCGGCGAGGTCGCGGCTGCCCGGGATGCCGCCGTCGAGGCCCTTGCGCGGGCGCTGGACGACCACCCAACTGCCGGGCGCGATCTGGTCGTACACGGCGTCGAGGGTGAGGACCGTGCCGGAGACCGGCTGCAGCTTGGTGGTGAACACGACCTCGACCGCGGGCGTCGACTGGTCGGTGCCGGGGTAGCGGTGCACCCGGACGTTCAGCTCGCCGGACTCGCCGGTCTTCTCCTGGCCCGGGTCGAGCCGGTAGTCGAGCGCGGCGCCGGGACCGCCGTCGACCGTCACGTGGACGCGGCCGTCGTCCTGCGGGCGGGAGACGAAGACCGTGCGTTCGGGCAGCTTCGCCAGGAACCGGGCGCTGACCCCGGGCTCCGCGTCCGGAGCGGGCACGGCGGCGCGCAGGTGCGGTGGCGGAGGCGGCGGTTCGGTGGTGACCACCTGGACCTGTCCGGGGCCGAACGGGAAGGTGTGGTCCCAGGGCAGCGAGATGCCGCTGTGCACCAGGCTGCCGGCCTCGACGTACGTGAAGTCGGCGGTCTTCGGGACGGTGCCGGTGGTGTCGAAGGTGACCCGGACGCCGATCAGCGTGCTGCCGGCGAGCGGCCAGTCCACGTAGCGGTCGATCCGGCCGTCGTCGCCGTAGACGGGCTTGAGCGGCGCGGTGGCGCCGAACGGGGTGGCGACCACCCGCATCGCCTGGATCTCGTGCACGGCGAGCGGCGCCGTCAGGTCGACCTGCCGCCAGGCGGGGTAGAGGCCGTCGCGCAGCCGGGGGTCGAGCGCGGACAGCAGTTGGGCGCCGAGGTCCGATCCCGGCGCGAAGAGGCGCTGGGGGTCGCGGGCGAGGTCCCGGGCGCTGAGCGGGGGCCTGGTGGGGGCGGTGCGCAGCGCCGCCAGCAGCGAGCCGAGTCCGCGGACGGCCGGGTCGGCGGCTCCGGGGCCGCCCTGGCCGGGTGCGGGCCGCTCGGGGGCCTGCGGCGGCTCCAGCTGGTGGGCGCGGTCCCGAAGGTTGGTCAGTTCGTCGCCGAGACGCCTGAACCAGTCGGCCACCGGCTGCTGGGACCGGGCCAGTTCGGCCGCCTCGGCCGCCCGGGCGGTCACCGGGACGAGCCGGTCGGCGAAGTCCGCCGGGGTGCTCAGCGGACCGGACGGCAGGTCGAGGTCGGCGCGCAGCGGGGCCAGCACCTGCTCGTCGAAGTCCCGGATGATCCGGCTGCGCCCGGGCCGGGGGTTGGGGGCGTTCTCGGAGACGGTGATCCAGTCCGCCAGTTCGGCGCGCAGGTCCTTGAGGGTGCGCAGGTCCCGGGGCAGGCCGATCACCGTGACGTCGTTCTCGCGGTCGATCCGCACCTCGGGCACCAGCCGCAGCACCCGGTGGACCGGGTCGGCGGCCCGGTCGGCGCTGAAGACGAACAGCAGCCGGTCGCCGGGCCTGATGTTGTTGGCGGTGCCGGCGGCGAACAGCTCGGCGCGCCCGCCGGGGTTCAGCTGGCCGGGCGTCAGCTGGTACGGGCGGCGGCGCAGCACGGCCAGTTCGTTCCAGGCGGAGCGGGCGGGGAGGTCCTCGGCGGTCTCGAAGGACTGCGGGTCCTCGCCGGGGCCGGGGACGCTCTGGCTGCGGGCGCCTCGCGGCACGACCACGGTCGGGTCCTCGGCGGCCCGCGGGTCGTGGTCGAGCGTGTAGGCGAGGTAGGTGTCGGGGGCCACCCCGGGCCGGGGCCGGTGGCCGACCAGCCGGCCGAGCAGGGTGAGCGAGTCCTCCTCGGTGGCGGTGCGCAGGTAGCCCTCGTTGGCGATCCGCTCCGAGTAGAAGGTGAGCACGTCGGCGAGCACGGCCCAGGAGTCCAGCAGGGCGATCGCAGGGTCGTCCGGGGTGCGGACGGTCAGGTCGCGCAGCGCCGGGTAGGCGGGGCCGGACAGCCGCGCGAGCAGGCTGTCGAGGAACTCCCCGTAGCGGCCGACGCGGTAGCCGACGGCGTCCAGCCCGGGCGGGTTGAACAGCGGGGCCGGGGTCGCGGTGGCGGTGCCCGAGCAGCCGCAGGTGCACTGGCCGGTCATCGGCCACCTCCGATCACGATCGAGAGCCGGCCGTTCTCCGGCCGGTCGGGGTCGTTGTCGCAAGCGGCGACCTCCAGCGCGCCGAGCCGCAGCAGCCCGTCCGCCAGCTCGCCGTCGTCCCGTCCGAACTGCCGCCGCAACTTGGTGACTTGGGCACTGACCACGCCCGGTACGGCGGCGGCCGCGGCCACCAGCCGGGAGACCCGCACCGGGTCGCCGAAGCCCAGCGCGTCCGGGTGGAAGAAGCCGACGCGGCCGTCCGGCAGGGCGCGGCTGCCCAGCACCCGGCGCAACTCGGCCAGGACGTGGCCGCGTTGGTGGCCGGCGGCGGCGCAGATCCGCAGTTCGAGGTCGAGCGGCACCAGCACGGCCGGGCGGACGACCAGGTCGTGGCCGATCCGCCGGTACGCCTCCAGGCCGTCCCCGACCGCCTCCAGCAGGGCGGGGTCGGCCGTGGCCTGCCCGTACGGCTCCACGGCGACGTGGACCTCCTGGACGCTGCCGGTCCAGCGCAGTTCGGCGGCGGCCCGCCGGACGCCCGGCAGGGCGGCGGCCAGCTCCGCGTAGTCGGCGGCCGTGACGGCGCGCAGCCGGGTGCGGCTCAGTGCGAGCGGGGCCGACTGCCGTACCTGGTCGAGCGGTTCGGGCTCGACACCGCCGGTCGCGGGCAGCGGGTTGCGGACCCGCAGCACCGCGTCCCGCGGCCGGGTGGCGGGGCCGCGCCCCGTGGGGCAGGGCGGCTCGTCCTGGCAGACCACCAGGCGGTTGATGGCCTCCGCGCCCACGTTCCCGGCCGTGCCGTTGCCGATCCGGTACGCGACCCGCAGCAGCGCGCCGGGCGCGGGCGGCAGGCCGTGGCGGCCGTCGCCGAAGCGCAGCGCGAGACGGCCGTCGTCCTCGGACTCGCCCACGAAGTGCCGCTCCCGCGGGCCGTCGGCGAGCAGGTCCCGGCGGGGCGTCCACTCCTGGCCGTCGACGGCGGCCCGGACGGCGGGCAGCGCGGCGCGCGGGTCCTGGACGGCGATGCCGCTCGCCGGGCCGGCGAGCGCGGGGGAGTCGGCGGCGAGCCCGGAGGCGTACCGGGCGCCCCAGCTCTGGGCGACCTCCCAGACGCCGGAGCGCCGCAGCACCCCGCCGGCGCGGGCGCGCGCGGTGAGCACCTCCAGGCGGCGCAGCTTGGCGGCGAGCAGCCGGCCGCGGCGGGCCAGCAGCTCGCGCAGCCCGGCGGCGGGCCGGTCGGCGAGGCGCAGCGCGTGCACCACCTGGGCGCCGAACAGCACGGTCAGCTCGGCGAGTTCGGCGCGGGAGAGGTCGTGGCCGCGGCTCGCCCGGTGCCACAGCTCCTCCAGCCGCTGCCGGACCAGTTCGGGGATGCCGGCGAGCAGGGTGGCCTGCCGGGCGCAGACGTGCGCCTGGTCCGGGTAGGCGGCCGCCTGGGTGACCGGGGCGTGGCGCAGCAGCGGGCGGAAGGGCTGCGGCAGGACGGGGTAGCGGGTCTGGTCGAGCAGCGTCTCCAGCGCCGCCGCCTGGGCGTCGGCGGTAGGCGGCTCGACCTCCGCCCCCTGGCCGTCCTCGCCCTCCGCGCCGGCGCCCGGCGCCAGCTGGATGCTTAGCCCGGCCCGCCGTACCGCCGGCTCGCCGAGCAGCGCGTACAGCTCGCGGACCTGCTCCGGGCCGAGCTGGCGGCCGGCCCGGGTCTGGTCGAGCAGCCCGTGGACGGCCTCCGCCGCGGGGCTGCCCTCGGTGCGGTCCGCACAGCCGCAGCCGCAGCCGTCCGGTTCGCAGGGCGCGACCCGGACCGGCTCCGGCGGCACCGTGAAGGTCTCCGGGGCGCCGCCGCAGAACGTGAGGGAGCGGCCGTGGTCGACCAGGGCGACGTTGCCGCGGGCGACGCTCACGTCGGCGATCGGGCCGCAGTCGCTCCCGCCGTGGGTGGACAGGCAGACCGGGAAGGAGAGCGCGTCCTCCGGCGCCCAGGTGACCTCGACGACGGGCTGCTCGTACAGCTCGTCGACCAGGTGGGTGACGGAGGTGAGGCGGACGGCCTGGCGGTGCGCGGGGTCGGCGTCGGCGGCGGCGCCGGTGCGCGGGCCGAGCACCTCCTCGACGACCAGCAGGTCGCCGGGGCGCAGCGCCAGGTGCCGGGTGCGGTGCCGCGAGCGGCCGGCCTCGGGGTGGTCGGCTTCGTGCCGGTCGTCGTGCCAGTCGTCGCGCAGGGTGGCGGAGGTCGCGCCCGCGGGCAGGACGCAGTCCTGGTCGCCCCAGGTCCAGAACCGGATGGTGTTGTGCGCGGGGTGCAGCACCAGGTCCGCCCCGCCGAGCGGTTCGAACACCTCGACGGCGGCGGTCCGGGCGAGCGCGTCCAGCTCCTCGTCCGGGATCACCGTGGACGGCTGCGGGCGTTCCTGCGGGCCGAGCCGGCTGACGTCGACGGCGGCGAAGCGGAAGGTGCCCCGCGGCAGGGTGAGTCGGCGGTCCGTCTCCAGCGCGACGAACGCCCGGGCGTTGCAGCCGTCGTGCACGGCGTAGTCGATCAGCCGGACGTGCCGGCGCACCGACACCCGGCGGCGGGCGGTGTCGAGGTAGGCCTCGGTGGCCACCGCGTCCTGCTGGTAGGAGAGTTGGTCGGCGGTGTAGGCGAGCAGCTCGACCAGCGTGACGCCGAGGTCGGGCAGGTGCCGCTCGGTCCAGCCGGGGGTGGTGAGGCTCATCCGGTCCAGCACGAGCCGCCGCATGCTCTCGTAGTCGCGGGCGGTGTAGTCGATGACCGGGGCCGGCCGCAGGGAGGGCGGGCAGCTCTCCTCGGTGCGGCAGTCGTAGGGCGAGGGGCAGTCGGCGCCGAAGGAGAAGTCGGTGCTCGCGTACCTCGGGTCGAAGCCCGGGTACGGGCGGGTGCCCGGGCGGCCGTAGGCGTCCGCCTCGACCACGGTCAGCCGGTAGCGGGAGGTGTCGCCGGCCCGGTCGAGGGTGACGAGCATCCGGTCGTCCAGCTCCGGGTCGTCCGCGCGCTCGATGTCGACCGCGAGGGCGCGCAGGCCGGTGATCCGCCGGCCGCCGTCGACGCGGATGTTCTCCGGGCCGAGCTCGTCCGGCGCCCGGCCGAGGAAGGTCACGCTCAGGGTGCGCCCGTCGTCGTCCGGCTCGGCGCCGTCCAGGCCCAGCAGCCGGGCCGCGCGCACGTCGGCGCGACGCAGTTCGGTCCCGCACCGGACCGCGGGCTGCCCGGTCGTCTCGGATCGGCCGGTCACTTCGGATTGGCCGGTCATGCCGCCACCCCGCCCTCGAACACGTCCTGCCGCTGCGAACCGGTCAGGCGCACGACGTACGCCAGCTCGACCCGCACCACGTTGTCCTCGCTCTCCACGTCGAGCGAGACGACCTCGATCACGTCGCCGAGCCACCGCTGCAGCGCCGCCTGGACGGACATCTGCAGGGTGGCCGCCAGCTCCGGGCTGTTTGGCGCGAAGACCAGGTCGAGCAGCCCGCAGCCGAAGTCGGGGTGCATGACCCGCTCGCCGGGGCTGGTGAACAGCAACTGCTCGATCAGGTCCCGCACGTGGTCGTCGTACCCGGCCTCGGCGGTGCGCCCGCGGCTGTCGATCCGGAACGGGAACGCGAGGTCCGTCCGGGCGGGGCCGGGCGACGGACTCGCCGGCTCGACGGCGTGGCCCGCGTTCCCGGTGTTCCCGTCGTACCCGGAGTGCGTGGCGTGCTGTGTGGTGCTCATACCCCCTCCGCCCGCTGTTGGACGACGGTCACGATCGGCGGCCCCTGCGGGACCTGCTCGGCGCTCTGGCACAGCCCGACGGCGGACCGCGGCAGCGCGGGGGAGCCGTTCACCCGGATCCGGGCGGACGGCACCACCCAGTGGATCGTGACGCAGGGCTGCGGTTTGCCGGCCACGGTGAACGGACAGCCGGTCACGGTGTACGGGTCGGCCGTACTGGTGACGGCCTGGCCGGCGACCAGCACCCGGGCCTGGGCGGGCCGGGCCGTCGCCTGGGCGCCGTGCGGGCAGGTCACCGTCGCATTGACGTGCAGCAGATTTCCGGGCACGAGTCTCTCCCCCGTCAGGTCACGCTCAGGGCGTCCTGGTTGATGGAAACGGTGGCGCCGACGAGCGAGATCGAGGCGCCCTGGCCGTTGCTGATCTGGATGCCCGAGTCGTTGATCACGATCGAGGCCCCGCTCGGCGTGCGAAGGGTGATCCCCGTGGTCGGATCGTCGGACAGGATGATCACCCGCCGCCCCGAGGTCTCCAGCACCGCGTTCGGCGCTCCCGGCGGGCCCGTCCTCGCCTCCACCGGGACCTCCGAGGCGGAGCCGTACCAGCAGCCCGTCCAGATCGGGTAGCTCTGGTCGCCCTGCTCGAACTCCAGCCACACGCCCGCCCCGACCGGCGGAACGGCGTAGTGCCCCATGCCCGGGCCGGCCACCGGGAAGCACGGCATCGCCCAGGTCGACACGGCGTCGCCCAGCACGTCGGGCACCTGCGCCTGGATGCGGCCGATCCCGAGCGGGTCGACGTTGTTCACCACCGTTCCCCGGAACTTGCCGAGGTAGCGGGTCGGTTCGGCCATGCTGGCAACTCCTGGCAGTCGATCGGGACGGCTGTGGGACGGCTGCGGGGTGGCTAGGGGACGGCTACGGGACGACGGTCGGCTGGAGGGCGATCAGGCCCTCGCGGGCCAGCGTGAAGTTCTGGGTGTACGAGCCGCGTTTGAGGTTGTGGGTGACGCTCTTGACGAAGTACAGGCCGTCATAGGTGAGCCCGGCGCCGCGCACTCCGACCAGCTCGCGCGGCCGCAGGACGTGGCCGTACCGCACGACGTCGAGCTGGCCGGAGCCCGAGACGGCGTCCGCCGACTGCATCGCCTGGGCGATGGTCTCGGCGACGGCCTGGGAGGTGTCCTTCTTGGCGGTGTCGGCGATGACCTTCTTCTTCAGCGCCGGCGCGGGCCTGAGCGCGAGCGGCGGGCGCAGGATGCTGACCTCCGGCACCGGCAGGATCGCGGAGACCTTGGTCGCGGGCAGCTGGATGCGGGCCTCCGGCTCCTCGCGGGCGGTCCCGTCGAGGGTGAAGGTGAGCTGGTCGACGTTGGACAGCCCGTCCATGTTCACGTTCAGCGCGTGCTGCGGGACGCCGAGCCGGTTCTCCGGCCCCCAGTAGGCGCGGCTCGTCCCGGGGACCGGGCCGGGGTCGAGGTAGAACACGTAGCCGTTGGCCTTCGCCAGCTCGTTGACGTACCCGAGGTCGGTGCCCTTCTGGAAGTCGATCCGCCGGGTGGGCATCGGCGTCTGCGGCACCAGCTCCGGGATGACCAGCGGCACGATCCCGTACTGCCCGTACTTTCCGATGATCGCGGCGACCCGGGCCGCCGGGGACATCGCCGGGAAGGGCACGCCGGCCTGCTCCTCCAGGTCCATCAGCACCGTCAGGTCCTCGCCGGTGACGGTGAGCGTGGACTGGCCGGGCTGGTTGCTGATGCCGACCTCCTGACGGATGATCACACCGTCCATCAGCACGCTCGGGGTGCCCGAGACGACCACCATCAGCACCACCCTGATCTTCGGATCGAAGAAGCCGCCCGGCAGCAGCGCGGTGTTGATCAGCCCCCGCTTCGACAGGTCGAAGGCCAGCTGGAACCCGCTGCGCTGCCCGGACGCCACCGTGACCTGCGCCGACAGCAGGGCGTCGGTCACCGGCTGCGGCACCGGCACCGGGATCTGCGGGCCCATCAGCAGGGTGAGGTGGATCGACCCGACCGACCCGCCCCCCGTGACGGCCGAGGCCTCAGACACTCCCCACCCCCGGCACCCCGCCCGGCAGCGCCACGGTGATCCGCCGGCCCGGCGTCGCGGTCAACTCCCGTGGATCGAGCACCGGGTTGGCGTCGGCGATCCGCCACCACTGGTCGGCGCTGCCGAGGTAGCGGTACGCGAGCAGATCGGGGCGGTCGCCCGCACCGACGACGTGCTCGGCGAGCGGGGTCAGGCCGTCCGGGCTCGGCAGCAACCGCCGCCTCAGGTACGGCACCTGCCGCCCGTCCGGCTCCGTGTACAACGCGACCGGGACGTCGTGGTACCGGCTGGTCGGCGGGTACGGCGAGGGCGCGGGCAGCGCGTTCAACGGCTGGTCGACGGTCACCGCAGCCCCCCACCCAGGCCGAGCGCGCTCAGCCGCCCGTCGGCCGCGGTGCCCACCAGCCGCTCCTTCTGCACCAGGTGCGCCAGGTAGAGCTCGGCCCCGCGGTGCCCGGCCGGCAGGTCGTTGACGGTCAGGACGCGCAGGCCGATGGCGACGGTGGCCCTGATCGGGTTCAGATCGATGTCGAACGCCTCCTCGGTGATGGTGAGTTCGGTCAACCGCACGGGCAGGATCCGCTTGCCGCCCCAGGTGAACAGCGTGAGCGGCGCCTCGACCGGCGTGATCTCCAGCGTCCCCACCGCCGCCAGCGCCTGGTTCGCCCGCAACTGCGAACTGGCCGGCTGCGCCAGCAACTCCAGCGCGGCCAACTGCGGATGGATGCCGTTCGGCGCCGGCACCTCCAACTGGTCCGTCGCGTCCAGCTCCGCGGTGAACTTCCACGTCTCCACCGCCGGCCCCTTCAACCGCAACGCCTCCGTCCGGTCCCCACTCCCGTCCGCCCCCGCCACCTGCGGAGCCAACGACCGCTCCAGACTGTCCGGATTGAACTGCAGCACGACCACCCGCTGCGGCGTCCCCCGCAACGCGTCGACGATGACCAGCCCGGCCCTGATCGGCCTGGGGGCGTCCGCGTACCCGGTCATCAGGAGCCGTCCTCCGGTCGGGCCGGCCCCTCCAGCAGCCGAAGGGCGATCCCCGCCTCGCGGACGACTTCGGGGTCCGCGTCGTGGGCGACCACGTCCGCCAGCGGCTCGCGGTACTCGGGCCACTCGGAGTACACCATGGCCTGAACCGCGGCCCGACGGACCCTGGGGTCCTTGTGCCGGACCGCCTCCAGAACGCGCATGACCACGGAGTCCACCGCCCGCTTCGGGGATCCGGCGCCCAGCAGCAACACGGACCTCGCCTGCTCGACCGGGTAGACGCACACGTCGAATTCGGTCTCCAGGCCGTCGACGCTCCAGAAGTCCAGCGCGGCCTCCAGCCGCGCCGACGCCTCCTGGACCCGCGCACCGTCGTCACCGGCGACGACCATGTACCGCGCGTCGACGAACTCGTCCGCGACGTAGTGGGCCGACAGGCCGCCGGGCAGTGACCACTTCGCCTCGTAGTGGGCCTGGGTCTCCGGATCCCGGGCGATGTCCCCCTCATAGGTCCATCCATCGGCCTCGGCGAAGGCCCGGATCTCGGCGTTGTCCACGGAATCGTGAAGAATCAAGCGACGACCCGTGTGACGTCCGGTGGTCATCCACCCTCCAATTCGGTGCGTTCCAGGCCTCAGAGGCCGTAGATCTCGTAGATGTGAGCCCGGATGTGCGCGAACAGTCTCTCCTTGCCCTCGCTGCCCGCGAAGTCCAGCTCGAGCGTCGAGGCCCAGGCCTTGAGGAACGCCACCTCGCGTTCGGCCATGGCGTTGGCCTTGCGCGTGGTCCTCACTTCTCCTGTCCGGGCGGCCTCCCCCCAGGCGTGTTGGACGTAGGCCTGTTTCCATGACTCCATCTCGGCGCGTGCCTTCGCCCGGTCCTCCTCGGACGCGTTCTTGTTGTTCATCACGGTCCGAACCTCCTTGCGCCTCTTGGCCGGTATCCCCTGGCTCGTGAGGTAGCGGGCCTGGCTGACGCCCGTCAGCTGCTGCAGCTCGGCCGGGCCCAACCCCTCCTGCGCGGCGAGCGCCTGCATGCGTCGGGCGAGCACGTCCGGATCGCTGGTCGAGGATTTCAACTCCTTGAACTTGAGGGCGAGATTGAGCTGGCGGGCCTCACTCTGCGCCCCCTTCGGTGCCAGCGGCAGTTTGTTGACGGCTTGGTCCAGGTCGGTCATTCCGGCGGCGCGTCGCTTCTTGTCGAACTTGCTGGAATCCTCCGTGGCGACCTTGTAGGCCATCGCCCGGTAGACCACGTCGCTGGGCGACCGGTTGTGCTCCACGGCACCGAGGGTGTGGAGGAACGTCCGCCTGCCGTCCGGGATGGCGTCCGCGCCCTCCGGTGCGGGGCCCCCGCCCAGATCGGCGAGCATCGTACGGGCGATCTTCTCCTGTTCCGGCCTCGGCATGCCGTTGAACATGCTCGGATAGTCGTGCGGGAGCCGTTCGGCGGCGCTTCCGTGCGGCGAAACCACCTGGTTGCGTGGACTGTTGAACCCCTGTTTGAGCCCCACGGTCGCGCCGTTCGGGCCCTCGACCGTCTGGTAGCTCCCGTCCGGGAAGGCCAGCTTGCGGAACTTGTTCGCCATGGACACGGAATCGATCCTGTCACCGGCGGATATCCGCCTGTCCTGCTGGTCGTACCCGATGCCCTCCGTGTTCTCCAGGTGTCGCGACGAGCCCCGGACCTCGTCCGCCACCGTGCGGATGAATTCCAGGAGTTCGGTGCGGTCGAGCTCCACCCCCGCGACCGCGACCTTCTCCGGGTTCAGCAGTGCGCGGATGACGAACTGCGGGAGTCCGCTCAGCTCCAGCCCGGTCAGCCGGTACCAGGCACGCAGCGCCCGCAGTACCGCGCCCAGGGCCTGCCTCCGGATCCCCTTGCCGAGGAGCCGCGTCAGACGCGGCTGCAGGCGGGCCACGATCAGGTCCAGCCGCTGCTGCTTCGCCTGGGGCGAGTTCTCGTGGGCGCGGCGCTCGGCGCGCTGTTGCCGGCGCTTCTGCTGCCAGGCGCGGAGGCGGTCGCGCTGCCTGCGGTAGGCGTCGCGGATCCTGTGGGCGCCGTTGGTGAGGGCGCGGCCGAGCTTGCTGTGGAGGAGCTTGCGGCCGAGGGTGCGGGCGGCGGTGCGGACGCGGTTGAGGGCGGCCTTGACGGTCTGGCGGGAGGCGTTGAGGGCGCGGCCGACGGGGGAGGTGGGGCGGCGGCGGGGGGTGGGCTTCGGGCGGGTGACTTCGCGGCGGGGGCGTCCGGGGGTGGGTGCCGGGCGCTTCGCGTGTTCGACGGTGTGCCGGGCGGGCCCGGTGCGGGCGGGGCGAGTGGGACGGGAGGGGCGCCGGCGGAGCGTCTGGGTGGCCCGGCGCAGGCTCGCCCGGGCCTTGTCGACGGCCCGGCCGGCCGCCTTGCGCGCGCCCCGGCCGGCCCTGGCGAGGCCCTTCAGGATCCGCTGGGCGATCCCCTTGAGCTTGGTGCCGACGGCCTTCCCGGCTCCCTTGAGCTTGCTGAGCAGGAAGTTGGAGATGAAGTCGAGCAGTGCGACCACGCCCGCCGCGACCGCGTCGGCGAACAGGCAGGCGGCCGATCCGGACTTGACGGCCTTGAGGAAGGCGACGAACTTCCCGATCGCGGCGACGATCTTGCTGATGGTGTTCCACGCCGCGACCAGGCCCTGGATGATGGCCATGATCGCACCGGCCGCCGGCACGATCATCGACACCAGCTTCTCGACGACGATCGAGACGATCATTCCGGGCAGCGCCGCCACGATCGCCTGCCACGCCATCCGTCCGATCTGGGCCATCGAGATGCAGCCCTTGACCAGGACGTTGACGATGGTGGAGGTCAGGCCGACGACCGACTCCACCTTGTCGTTGAACCACTGCTTCACCGCGCTCTTGATCGCGCCCCACAGGTAGTGCTGGATGCCGTCGATCGCCGCGGTGCCGAGCTTCTTCAGCCACCCGCCCGGGTCGGGGGCGATGTCGCCGATCAGGGCCGCGAACTCGCCGAAGACCGCGATCGCCTTCTGTACGAAGTCGATGGCGTCCATCACCGCCTTGCGGACGGCCTCGATGGCGGCCTTCAGCCCCGCCTCCAGCGCGTCCAGCAGCGCGTTCAGCCCGGCCGCCAGCGCGTCGAGTAGCTTGTTGACGGCGCTCTTCAGCTTGTCGGCCCACTCGTTGACCTTGGCGACGGCCTTGTCGCGCCACTCCTCGATCTTCCTGCGGAACTTGTCCCGCAGTTCGGGGAAGGCCGCCAGCAGCACGTCGCAGATCTTGATCAGTGCGTCCGCGAGCTTGTCGATCAGGTCGACGGCGAACTTCCGCGCCTGGTCGATCGCCCAGTTCGCGAACGTCCGGAAGCCGTCGATGATGTCGTTGATCAGACCGCGGAAGTAGTCGAAGACCTTGGTGACCGCCTCGACCAGCGCGTCGAAGGCCGCCTTGACCTTGGACTTGACCCAGCCCCACCAGCCCTCGGACTCCTCCTTCTTGCGGTCCTTCTCCTTCTGCGCCTTCTCCTCGGCCTCCTTCCGCTTGTCCTGGATCTTCTGGTTGTCCTGCTGCTGACGGTCCTGGACGTCCTTGTCGGCCTCGGTCCGCTTCCCGTCGATCTGCCCGGTCTTGTCCTTGTGCTCGGCGTCGGCGTCCTGGTCCGCGCCGGAGACCTTCTGGTCCTGCTCGGTGCGCCACTGCTCGCGTTCGGCCCTGACCTTCTCCGCGGCGTCGCCCCGCTCGCCGGCCTGGGCCTGGGCGTCGTCGGCCACCGCCTGGTCGATCTCGGCCTGGTTCTGCCGACGCGCGTCGGCCTCGCCCTGCTTCTGCTTGGCCTGTTCGGAGCCCAGCCGGCCCTGGCCCTCACCGACGGCGGCCTGGATCTGCGGCCCGCGCTCCTGCTGGGTGACGATGCCGATGCCCGGTTTGGTGTCGGCCGCTCGTCCGGCGCCGCCGCCCCCGCGCTTGCGGCCGCCGCCCGGTACGGAGGCGGTGAGGGTCTCCTTCGGCACGTCCGGGTAGATCCGGTCCTCGCCCATCGGCTTGGCGGCGTCGTCCCGGCCGACGCCGAGGATCCTGGCGGAGCTGTCCTTGAGCTTCGCCGCCTGGCGGTCGGTGCGCGCCGGGTCGCTCTCGCCGGTCAGTTCGACCCGGGGGGCCGGGCCGACGGTGGTGTTCAGCGCGGGGTCGGTCGAGGGCACCCCGTCGACGGCCCCCTGGATCTGCTGCACCTCCTGCGCCGAGACCTGGCCGCTCGCGTCGTCGGCGACGTGGGGATCGGCGACCCGGTCGGCGGGGTTGCCGCCCTCGACCTTCTTCTGCTCGGCCTGCTGCTGCCCGCCGTCCGCGCCCTCCGGACCGACCCGCTCCAGCCGCTCCGTCACCGCCTCGGCCGGCGGCGCGGCCTCGGGCGGGCCGGACTGGGTCTGCGGGGCCCCGGACGGGCGCTGGACGGCGGGCGGGGCCGCCTGCAACCGGGCGTGCTGCTCGCCGACCGTACGGTCCACCGAACCGTCCACGCCGTCCAGCGTGGCGGCCATCTGATCGGGCGGCAGGCTCGCGGCGGTGGCGAGTGCGCCCTGGGGGTCCTGGCCGGAGACGTCGGGCGGGGCCGGTTTCTCCTGCTGCTCGGCGGGGGCTCCGGCCGCGCCCCCGGCCCCGGCCGCGCAGCCACCTCCGGCGCCACCGGCGGCACCGTCCGGCTCCGCCTCGGTGGTGGGCTGCTGGGGGCCCGCGCAGGAGCCGCCGCCGGACTCCAGGGAGGCGTCCGGGGCGGGCTGGGCGGTGAGTCCGCCCGGTGCGTCGGACTGCTCGGCCGCCGGACCGGCGGCGGTGTCGGACGGCGCGGAGGTGTCGGTCGGTACGGCGGTGGACGGCGCGGTGTCGGGCTCGGCCCCGGGCGCGCTCTCCGGGCCGTCGGCGCCGATTGATCCTGCTCCGGTGGGGGCGGCGGTGCGCTCCCGGGCGCTGGGCGTCTCGGGCTCCCGCGCCTCGGCGGCGGGCTCTTCCGGCTGCCGCTCCTGCGGCTCGTGCTGCGGCTCCGGATCCGGCTGCGGCTCCGGGGCCGCAGCCGGATCCGGAGCGGCAGCCTGGCCCTGGGCCGGATCGGGGCCCACCTCCTGCTCGACCGGCTGTTCCGGCTGGAGGTCACGGCTGCCGCGGTCCTCGGCCTCCGTAGCCGTCCCTGCCGTCCCGGCCGTCCCGGTCTCCGCGGCGGGGGCAGGCTCGGGTGAGGCCGCCGGCTCCTCGTCGCTCTCCGGCCGGCTCGCCCTCTCCTCCTGGACCGCCTCGGCCCTGGTCGCGGGCGGCTCGGGGAACGCCGGCGCCTCGGCGTTCGCGGCGGGCGCGCCGTCCGCCGACTGCGGGATCCGGTCGACGGTCGGGACGGCGGACACGTCGAGGTCCGACGTGGGCAGGAAGTCGGAGGGCCCCAGCTCCGGCTCGGCGGCGGCCGACTGCGGCGGCTGCTCCCGGTCCGCGCCGGGGGTGTCGTGGACCTCGGCCTCCGCGTCGGGCTCCATGCCCAACGGCCGTTCCTCGTCCCGGGTTTCGCCCTGCGCTTGGTCGTCCTTGAGCAGTCCGTGCCGGGCGAGCGGGCTGTCCGGGGCCTGCGTGATCGCGTCCAGGCGCTCGGGTTTGACGGGCGCGGGCTGCGGCGGCGGGACGGCGGCCGGCTCCTTCGGGGTCGTACCGGCCGAGGGCTGGGCGGCGGCGTCCGGCTGCCCGGCTTCGGGCGCCCCGGTCACGGGGGCGGCCGCCGCCTGGTCCGCCTCCTCCTCAGCGGTGGCGGGTGCCTCCGATGCCGCCCCGGGGGCCGCTGCGGACGCCTCCGGGGCGGCATCGGGCTGCCCCGTCGGTGGTGCACTCTGTGGCGTGCTCTGCGGTGAACTCTGCGGCGCCTGCCCGTCCTTGCCGTCCGCGGGCGGTGCTTGCTGCTCCTCCTGCTGCTTCGGGCCCTGCTCGGCGTCCGCTTCGCCGTCCTTGTTGTCCTGGTCCTTGCCGTCCTGGCCCTTGGGGTGCTTGCGCCGTCCCTTCGGGCCGTCCGGCCGGTCCGCGTCCTGGCCCGGCTGCCGGTCCTGCGCCTGCCCCGACTGGTCGGCCTGCTCCTCACTGGCCCGCTCCCCGTCGCCGGTCCGCTCGTCGCCGGTCCGCTCGGCGGCCCCGGTGACCGGCTCGGGCGTCTGGGCGCCGTCGATGTCGGCCGGGCGGTGCTCGGCGGCCTCGACCAGCTCCAGCACCCGGGTGTAGTCCGAGGAGGGCATCCGGTCCGCCAGGCGTGCGAGCACGGATTCCTGCAACTCGGGTGCGAAGCGCGCGAGTTGCAGGCGTACTCGGCCGGAGGAGTCGGTCGGGTCGCCGCGCAGCGAGCGCAGGATGCCGGCCGCCAGCCGCTCGACCAGGGTGGCCGGGTCGAGCCGCTCGGTGCGGAACCGGTCGGCGTCGACGGTCGCGTAGCGGAGCCAGCCCGGTGTGGCACCCGGCGTCGCCGCCGTCGGCCGGTCGGCGCGCGCGCCGTGCTCCGCCTCCCGTTCGATCGCGTCCAGCGGCAGGCTGACCGCGCCCAGGTCACGGCCGGCCCGCAGCGCGCCGAGCGGGTTCGGGGCCTGGACGGTGTGCAGCAGCTCGTGGGTGAGCAGCCGTCGGCCGTCCTCGGCGGCCGGCCGGTACTTGCCCTCGCCGAAGAAGAGGTCCGGGCCGACGGCGACGGCGTCCGCGCCGATCAGCTCGGTCAGCGCGGCGGAGTCCCGGTCGGTGTGCACCCGGACCCGGCTGAGGTCGTGTCCGAGCCGCGTCTCCAGCTCCCGGCGCACGCCCGGGTCGAGCGGCTGGCCGGCGCCGGAGACGATCTCCTTCGGCTCGGGCGTACGGGCCTTCGGCGTCCGTGCCCTGCGCCGGGCCGCGCCCTGCTTGGCGTCCGGCGCGGAGTCCTTCGCGGTGGCGGTGGGTCGCGTCATGTCCGCCCCCGTCCCGGCGGCCGGGCACCGCCGGATCGCCCTGACAGTCCGGATTGCCCTGACAGTCCGGACAGCCCGGACAGCCCGCTGTGCACGGCGCGGGCGAGGGCCTCGCCGAGCCGCTGCGGTGAGGCGCCGGCCGGCAGCGGCGGCAGCCCGGAGAGCACGTCCAGCGTGCGGTCGCCGCCGACCGCGAGCGGCACACCGCGCGCCTCGACCAGGCGGGTCAGTTCGCTCCGGAACGCCGCCGCCAGTCGGTCGTGGTCGATCCGCGTGAAGCCGTCGAGGACCAGCTCGCCGATCTCGACCTCGATCCGCCCGACGCCCCCGCGCTCGGCCCGCCCGACGCCCCCGCGCTCGGCCCGCCCGGCGCTGTCGCGCCCGGTGCCGTGCCGCCCCGTCTCCGCCCCCTCGGTCAGATCCATCCGCCGACCTCCGAGGGCGTCAGCGAGCGCTCCAGCTTCAGGTACTCGGTGCGCGCGGCGGCCAGCAGGTGCCGCATCTGCATCGGGCAGCCCTCGTCGGCGGCCTGGAAGGCGGCGGACAGCGCGATGTTGCGGATGGAGCCGCCGGCCACCGTGAGCTGGGCGAGCCGCTGCGGATCGATGCCCTCGCTGGGGGTCTGCTTGGGGATGACCCGCCGCCAGATCTCGGCGCGCTCCGGCACCCCGGGGAACGGGAAGTCGACCACGAACCTGATCCGCCGCATGAACGCCGGGTCCAGCGCCTTCTTCATGTTGGTGGTGAGCACGGCCAGGCCCCGGTAGGCCTCCATCCTCATCAGCAGGTAGCTGACCTCGAGGTTGGCGTAGCGGTCGTGGCTGTCCTTGATCTCGCTGCGCTTGCCGAACAGCGCGTCGGCCTCGTCGAACAGCAGCAGCGCGCCGCCGCGTTCGGCCGCGTCGAAGACCCGCCGGAGGTTCTTCTCGGTCTCGCCGATGTACTTGCTGACGACCTGGGAGAGGTCGATGACGAACAGGTCCACGCCGAGCTGCCCGGCGACGACCTCGGCCGCCAGCGTCTTCCCGGTGCCCGACCCGCCGGCGAACAGCGCGGTGACGCCGAGGCCCCGGCGCAGCACGGACTCGAATCCCCACTCCTGGTAGACCGTGCCGCGGCGGCGGACGTGGGCGACGATCTCGCGCAGCGTCGCGCGCTGGCGCTCCTCCAGCACCAGGTCCTCCCAGTCGGCGCGCGGCTCGACCCGCCGGCCCAGCTCGTCCAGGGACATCCGGGCCTCCACCAGTCCGGCCTGCCACGCTAGTGGGCTGACGTCCCGGCCGTCCTCGGCCGCCCGCCGGGCCGTCGCCGCGGCCGAACGGATCACATGGCCGGGCAGGGAGAACTGTGCGGCCAGCGCCCGGAGTTCGCCCTCCGTGACGCCCGGTGCACCGTCCAGCGCCGCGCCCCAGATCGCCAGCTGCTCCTCGGGGCCGAGCGGGGGCACCGTCAGCCGGGCGCGGTCCGACACCCCCGCCGGCGGTGGCTCGTCGCCGGACACCACCAGCGGCACCCCCAGGCTCGCCAGGAAGGCCTCCGTACCGTTCGGGGCCGGCCGGCGCTCCCCGCCCGGCTCCCCGCCCTCGACCAGCAGCGCGGCCGGGATCAGGATCGCCTCCCGCTGCCACAGCCGGGCGAGTTGCTCGCGCTCGGCGGGCTCGGTGGGCAGGTCCTCGCGGTGCGCGGCGTAGAGGCCGAGCCCGGCGCGGTGGGCCGCCGCCGCCGCGATCTCCCAGCGGGTACGGCGGTCGGCGCCGGTCAGTTCGGTGTGCGGCGGGCCGGACAGCCCGGCCGCGGTCCACCCGTGTGCCAGCTCGGCCGCGCACCGCTCGTGCGGGTCGGGCAGTTCGCCGGGCGGCCCGACCCGGGTGAGCAAACCGTGCAGCCGCACGTCGAGGTACGGCACGCCGACCAGGAAGTGCAGCACCCGCTCGTCGATCCGCAGCCGGGAGGCGGTGAGCGCCGTCTCGTCGTCCAGTTCGACCAGCCGGAAGCGGCGCAGCGGGGCCACCGGGGTGAGCGCGCTCCAGTGCGGCTGGTCCAGGGCGGCGAGGGCGAGCGAGAAGGTCGGGTACGCGCGCCCCGGGTCGCCGCCCGCCGCGGCGCAGCGGGCGGCGGCGGTGGGGTCGATCACGGGTGCGGCGGCCAGCACGAGGACGTCGCGCTCGAACGGGGTGAGCCCGAAGGAGGCGCTGAGCGCGTCCAGGGCGGTGGCGGTCGGTCGGCGCCCACCCCGGCGGCCGGCAGCGGTGGACGGCGTGGGTTTGTCGGCTGCCGCGGGCTCGCCGGACGGCGCGGGCCCGGATCCGCCGGACGGCGCCCGGTCGGTGCGGCCCGCCGCGTGCGCGTCGAGCCGTTCGAGGACGGCGGCGACCGCGGCCGACAGCGACCGCAGGTGCGCATCGTCCGCCGGGCCGTCGCGGCCCTGCCTCCGGCGCGTGCTCATCTCTCCCCCCGTCCTGCGGTCAGTGCGTCAGGTCCACGACGGGCCCGGCGAAGGACCCGTCGCCGGACACCGTCAACTCGCTCGGCACGCCGTCCACTTGGACCCGGGCCAGGTACGTCGTCGGGCGCACGCCGACGACCGGCACCCGGACCGTGAACGGGTCGGTGCGCGGCTGCGGCGGCGCGGGCGCGCGGAACTGGTGGCTGGCCCCCGGCCGTCCGGCGGGCGGGTGCAACTCGTCCAGCAGCAGCAGGACCTGCTGGTCGTCCCGGAGCGGCAGGTCCAGTCGGACGTCCAGCCGGGCCGACACCCCGGCCGGTCCGTCCGTGCGGGCCGCGGTGCCGATCGGCGCGATGATCCGCGGCTGCCGGGCGAAGGTCTGCGCGTTGGACTCCACGGCGAGGTGGTCGGCGGCGGGCCGGCCGTCCAGCGCCAGTCCGTGCAGCACCTGCACCTGGTACACCCCGGGCGGCAGGTCCTCCGGTACGGAGACGACCAGCCGGTCGTCCCGGACACCGCCGGGGCCGACCGTCACCCGCCGCTCGCCGATCCTGGCCACGACCAGGTCCGCGCGCAGGCCGGAGCCCTCCACCACCAGCTCCCGGTCCTTGGTCACCGGCCCGTCCTCGGGGGCGCCCGCGGACCCGGCCGGCCGGGAGAGCACCCGCTCGACGACCGGACCGCGGGACGGCACGGCCCGTACCGTACGGCGCAGCACCGGCTTGCCGGCCACCGGGTCGGTCCTGCCCTCCACGAGGACGGCGGTGGCCTGGTAGACCACGGACAGCGCGTACGGCGTCTGGAGCAGGGTGCTCCACAGCTTGGACAGCTCCTCGAGGTCCATCGTGGTGGGGGTGAAGCGCACACGCTGCGGCGAGGCGGCCAGGTCCGCCCCGACCAGGTACGGCTGGGCGGCCGCCTCGTCGATCAACTGCCGTGACAGCACCGGCTGTTCGGTCAGCGCCCGGACCACACAGCCGAGCAGTCGCTGCCCGACCAGCTGGGTCTCCTCGCCGTAGCAGCTGATCAGGTAGTGCAGGTCGAGGGCGGCGGTCGGGCGGGCGAGCACGGTGCCGTCCGTCGCGCGGGTGGGCGCGTCGCGGTTGCGCAGCGCGGCGTTGGGCGTGACCTGGTACAGGAAGACGGTGATGGTCGGGTCGGCGGGCGGCTCGGTGAGCGGCCTGCGGGCGCCGACCTCGACCGCGAAGGGGATGTCGGGCGAGAGCGCGCGGGTGATGAGCAGCCGCAGCGCCTCGCTCACGGTCGCGATCGCGAGGTGGTTGCTCATGGGGTCCGCTCCCTCGACGCGCCCACCCGCCCGGTCATGACGGCTCCCGGTTGAGGTACCTGTCCAGGTCGAGGGCCGGTGCCGGGCGGGCCGCCGCCGGCCTGCGCGGCCCGACCGGGGTGCGCTCGGCGGCCCTGACCTCGACCCGCCCGATCTGGACCCGCACCACCCGCTCGACGGGTCGCTGCCGCCCGCGGTCCCCGCTCCCGGGCGCGTGGCCCAGGGTGGCCGCCAGGGCGGCCCGCCGTCCGGACGCCGGTGCGACGGCGGGCCGCACCGGTACGGGCGGTGCCCCGGCAGCCCGGGGGATGTCCGTCCGGGACGGTGCGGTGCCGGGCGTTGCGGTGCCGGCCGGCGGGGCCGCCGGGCGGGCGGCCCCCGCCCGCACCACCGGCTCGACGGTCGGCGCGGCGACAGGGGCGATCGACGGCGCGACCAGCAGCGGCGTGCGCGGCAGCGGAAGGACGGGGGTGGCCGCCGGCCGGCCGTCGTGGGCCGCCGTCCGGGGCGCTCCCTCGGCCGGGCCCGGACGTGATGCCGCCGTCGGCCAGGGGAGTGGTGCGGCAGCCGGCCGCACGTCCGGCCGGCCCGGTGCGGCCGACTCCCCGTCGACGTCCGGCCGGACCGGACCGAGACCGTCGATCCGTTCGAACGGCCCCGGCAGGCGCGGCCGCACGCGCACCACGGCCTCGGACCCGGCGTCGGACCCGGAACCGGCCCGGTCCCGGCCCCGGCCCCGGGCGCCCTTCGCGACCAGGCGGTCGAAGTGGTCAGGCATCTGCACACAGCTCCAGGTAGTAGCGGCGCCGCAGCGGACTGAGCGCCAGGATCTCCGCCTCGCCCCAGCCGTAGGCGGTGGCCAGGAGATGGACGTCGAGCAGGGTCGCCCGGGCCCAGTCGTCCAGCTCCTCCCAGAGGTAGGAGGCGATGTCCAGCTCGGCGAGGGCCTGCCGGCCGCACTCGGGGCAGCTGAGGTTCAGCCGGACGTCCGCGCACGGGTCGGCCGCGGCGGCCGCCTCGGCCATCCGCCGCTGGACCGGTTCGGGGAGTTGCCGGGCGGCCACCGGCTCCCCGCCGTGCTCGGCGGTCAGCACGCACCGCTCCAGCAGGACGGCCCTGCCCCGGCCCGCGGGGGCCTGTTCGGCGGCTGCCACGTCACCGGGGGTGGGCAGCCGGAAACCGACCCGCCAGCCGTCCAGTTCCACCCACAGCGGCCCGGCTTGGCTCGACTCCGCAGCACCGCCCGACTTCCCGACACCCGCCGACTTCCCGGCGTCGCCCAACTCCCCGACACCGCCCGACTCTCCGGGGTCGCCCAACTCCCGGACACTGCCCGACAACGCCGAACCGACCAACTGCCGGGCGTCGAAGGCGAACTCCATCTCCTCCGCACAACCCGGGCAGCCGGCCCGCACGTTCAGCTGCTCGCCGAACAACTCCACGCGCAGGCCGAACAGTTCGGTGTCCCGCTCGCCGAGCGGTACGGCCAGCAGCTCCGCCGTCCCCGCCCCGGGGCGGGCGACGGTGTGCAGCAGCAGGGCCCGCCCGCTGCGGCCCGCCGCCAGCCCGGCCTCCCAGGTGGCCAACAGGGCTGCCTGCCCGGCGAGTTCCATCGGTCCCCGCTCAGGCCGGCTGCTGGAACGACGGCTCTTCCGGTTCGGGCGTCTCGTCGTCCCGCTCCCAGCCCTCCACCTCCAGTTTGAGGCTCTGGATCGCCACCGCGTTGGCGTTGGCGTCCAGTTCGCCGAGCACCTGGTACTCGCTCGGCCAGGCGCGGTACAGCTTGTGGGCGACCGCCACCTGGCCGGCCTCGTTGAGCACCTGGATCACCAGATCCTTGCGGAAGTCCCGGAGCGAGACCTCCGCCCCGCGGCCCGCGCCGACCATCCAGACCTTGTTGGCCCAGCGGTCGAACTCCGGGTCGTGGGTGACGCCGCGCTCCAGGGTGACCGCCTCGAAGTCGGTGCGGCCCGGCGACTTCCGCGGCGCGCTCGGATCGCCCCCGCTGCGGTGCTTCACCACCTCGGTGGTGCGCTTGAGCGGGCTGACCTTGCTGACCCCGGCGACGACCCGGCCGTCCCAGACCACCAGGAACTTGAAGTTCTTGTAGGGGTCGAACCGGTGCGGATTGACGGTGAACTCGACCATGGAGATCCTAAACCTCGAACTGTCCGGCGAGCTGCTCGATCTTGACGATCACGAATTCCGCCGGCTTGAGGGGCGCGAATCCGACCACGACGTTCACCACACCGCGATTGATGTCGTCCTGCGTGGTGGTGTCCCTGTCGCACTTCACGAAGTAGGCCGAGCGCGCGGACGTGCCCTGGAACGCGCCCTGCTGGAACAGCGAGTGCAGGAACGCGCCCACGTTCAGCCGGATCTGCGCCCACAGCCGCTCGTCGTTGGGCTCGAACACGACCCACTTGGTGCCGCGGTAGAGGCTCTCCTCCAGCATCAGCGCGAGTCGTCGCACCGGGACGTACTTCCACTGCGAGCCGAGCACGTCGGCGCCGGCCATCGTCCGGGCGCCCCACACCACCGGGCCCACCACCGGGAACGTCCGCAGGCAGTTCACCGCGAGCGGGTTCAGCAGGCCGTTCTCCCGGTCCGTCAGCGGGACGGTCAGCGCGCGCACCCCGGGCAGGCCGGCCTCGGTGCCCGCCGGCGCCTTCCACACGCCCCGCTGGCCGTCGGTGCGCGCCATCACACCGGCGATGGTGCCCGACGGCGGGAAGCTGCGCAGCCGGCCGGTGAGCGGGTCGACCAGCTCCAGGTGCGGGAAGTACAGCGCCGCGTGGTCGCTGCGCACCGAGTCGAAGGCGGCCAGGCCCGTCCGGGCGGCGTCCAGCGTCGTCCACGCCTGCGGCGAGTCGACGATCAGGAACATCCGCTTCTCCGCGCAGAGTGCCTGGGCGGCCGAGACGACCGTGACGGCGTCGTCGACGTTGGTGTAGCCGGCCAGTTCCGGCAGCACCAGCAGGTTGACGTCCTGCACGTCGCGCAGGGCCTGGATGCCGGTCTTGGCCGCCTCGCTGCCGATCAGGTCGGTCAGGCCGGGGGCGCCGCCGTCCTGGCCGCCGGCGAGGGCGAGGACCGGCGGGCTGACCGAGCCCTCCAAGCCGAGGTTGTTGGCGGCCTCGCCGAGGAAGCGGACCACGTCGGCCGGGTCGGTGGAGCCGGCGACGACCTGGAGCTGCCGGCCGAACACGGTCACCCGGGTGCCCGCGAAGACCCGGCTGCCCGGGGCGTCGGGCAGCGCGCGCAGCTTGCGCTCCAGCAGCAGGGCGAGTTCGGGGACGGTGGTCGGCGCGGCGCCGTCCACGGCCGGGTCGTGGATCCGGACCGTCCGGGACACGTCGCCGATCTTGACCTGGATCTCGTGGGTGAGGTCCGGCAGGGTGGCCGCGAACGGCTTGGAGACGGTGCCCACCGGGTCCGGCCGGCTTGCCGCCAGGACCTTCACCCGGACGACCGTCGAACCGTCGTTCACCACCGTCTCGGCGAACCGGGGGCTGGTGTCCCGGACCGACAGGTCGGTGAAGGACTCCCGGACGGCGCCCGAGGTGTCGAAGACCTGGAGGTTGAAGGTCTCGGCCGGGGTCGGCGTCCGGTAGTCCACGGCGACCCGCAGCGCCGCCCCCCAGAGCCCCGGCTCGACGGCCGTGACCTCCAGGGCGGGGGTGGCGGTGGAGGTCTGGGTCGACTGGAGCGTGACGCCCGCGGCGGCGCCGGTACCGGCCGCCGCGACCCGGACCACGACGCCGATCGAGCCCCCGTTGAGGAAGAACTGCTGGACGGCGTAGCTGACCGGGCTCTGGCTCGCGAGCCCGCCGAAGCGGCGCTCGAAGTCCGCGAAACTGGTGACGGTGACGGGCTGGTCGAGCGGGCCGCGCCGGGTCGCCCCGACGAAGGCGGTCACCGAGGTGCTCACCGCGGTGATGGTACGGACGCCGCTGGGAAGCTCTTCGATGTAGACGCCCGGGTAGGTCGGTGTCGTCGGCAAATTCCCCCTCCGTTCACTTCGTGCATCAAGGGACCCGGGAAATTGGTTCGAACCGGATTACGGGCACGCCGCGCGGTCCCGATGCATTGGTGGCAGGCTCAGTCTCATATTCGGGTGACTGGACGTCAAGACCCGAACGGGAAAGGCAAATTGTATTACTGCACTAATTGGGCAGGGGGCGCGCAATTGGCGACTCCGCGCCCCCTGTCGGTGCCCGGTGCGGCCGGTCAGCCGCCTTCGGGGAGGTTCCGGTAGTCGGGTCTGGCCGCCGGGGGATCCGTCGGCGCGGGTGTCGGCGCGGGCGTGGGCTCGGGCACGACCGGCGGAGTGTCCGCCGCCGGCGCGGTTGTCGGCGCGGGAGCCGGCTCGGGGGCCGGCTTGGGAGCCGATTCGGGTTCCGGCTTGGGGGCCGCCCCTGGGCCCGATCCGGGGGCCGACTTGGGGGTCGCCCCCGGGTCCGTCGTCTGGTAGGACGGCGGCCGCGCGGCCCCCAGGAACCAGCCCCAGGACGCGCCGAACCGGTGTTCCAGGAACCTGAACGCCGCGTAGTAGGCCGTGCCGAAGCCGGTGACCAGGGCGGAGGTGGCGGAGGCGTTGTCCAGGTGGATGCCGAGCCGCGCGGCCTGCACCACGAGGAAGGCGACGACGTAGGGCACGCACGTGCGCCACAGGGACAGGGCGAGTTGGTACATCGGTCCTCCTCGACCGACGTCAGTCGGCGACCGTGAAGCCGTGCGCCTGGCCGAGCCGGGTCAGCGAGTTGATGCCGGGGATGCCGTCCGCCTGCTGCCCGCTGTACCCGTACCGGCGCTGGAGGGCGGAGTAGGCGTCGATGGTCCTGGTGCCGAACGAGCCGTCGGCCCACTGCCGGTCGAGCAGCCCCTCGGCGACGAGGGCTTGCTCCACCGTGTACACGTCGTCCGCGTGGGTGGTGGCGCCCTGGGGCGCGTCCGGGTCCTGGCGGGCCGCCGCGACCACGTTCGACTTCGACACCTGGGCCAGCGGGACCGCTCCGCCGAGCAGCCGGCGCAGCGAGGCCTCGCCGGGCACGCCGTCCGCGTCCCCGCCGGAGTAGCCCAGACTGCGCTGGTAGTCGGCGTAGTTGAGGGTGTCGGCGTCGGTCCAGTCCGGGCCGGGGCCCTGGCTGTAGTGCGAGCCGAAGCCCGCCGCCGACAGCGACTCGCCGACGAGGGTGACCTGCGGACCGTGCGCGCCGTAGCCGTACGCCAGCCCGCCGACGTTCTTCTGGTACCGGGCCGGGGTCGGGTCCGGCTGCGGCGCCGGCCGCTGGGGCGCGGTGACCACCGTCCCGGACGGGCGCGGCGCACCCGACGTCACCCAGGCGTACAGGGCCGGACCGGGGCAGTCGGTCGAGTAGCCGTCCTGGTGCCCCTTGATCTCCGGACCGGCCGGGCCCTGCCGCTGGCAGTACTCGATGGCGTCCCGCAGCCCGTTGAGCTGCTCCGGGGTCGGCTCGGTCGATCCCGAGGAGCCGACCAGTCCGCACACCGCGTAGTGCGCCTCGTTGAGCGGGACGTCCCCGTTGGCGCTGTTGCGCCGGTTCAGGCCCCGGCCCTCGAACACGACGCCGTGCTCGCAGACCACGAAGCTGTAGCCGATGTCCGACCAGCCGTCGTCGTCCATGTGCGATGCCTGGAGGCGCCGTACGTAGGCCGGGCAGGAGTCGTGGGCGGCGAAGGTGTACGCCGTGCCCAGGTAGTGCACCTTCACCCCGGCGCGCGGACCGGCGTACGGGATCGAACCGTTGGGCTCGCGCCAGGCCCGCGCGCCCCACTGGTCGCGGCTCACCAGCTGCAGCCCCGGCCAGTCGGGCTGCTGCGGCACAGGGTCCGGCGCCGGCGTCGGCGGCTCGGGCGCCGGGGCCTGACCGGCCCCGGCCCACGCCTTCAGCTCGTCCAGCGAACCGTTGAACACGTTGGTGTCGAGCGGGTCGTCGGTGTACTGGTGGAAGCGCCAGGACGCCTGGATGCGCGGCGAACCCGAGGACACGTAGTCCGCGATCCACAGGAAGTCGCCCGCGTTGTCGTCCGTCCGGAACCAGTAGTCCCGATTGGTGTAGAGCCCGACCAGGTGGTCCGGGTAGCGCTGCTTGACCGCCGCCAACCACTGGTTCTTCGCCGCCGTCGCGTCCCCGTCACCGACCGACTGCCCGTACGGCTCGAAGTCCAACACCAGCAACTCACCCGCGGGGATCCACCCCACCACCCGGCAGAAGTGCTCCACCTCACCGTCGACCGGGTTCTCCACGTGCAGGAAGTGGTAGTGCCCGACCACCAGCCCCCGCCCCCGCGCGTCCGCGACCTTGGAGGCGTACCCCGACTGCTCGGTGTGCCCGCCCTCGGTGGCCTTGATGAAGACGAACTCCGCATCCCCCGGAATACCCGACTGGAAGTCGGAGACGTCATAACCCTTCGCGTATGCCATCAGGAAGCTCCCCCTTCGCGCCGATGGCAGCCACGGCCGGATCGGCCCCGTACTGGGGCACACGACACCGGCCAGAGCGTCATGTCCACTCCACAGTACAACCGAAGAAAGGTCAACTCTCCTGTTTTCCAAGGATCTTGAATTTCACGACAATCCCCTCACGCGGCCCGCACCCGGACCGTGCCACTGGCAATTCCACCGACGAGTGAGGGAACGGTGATGGTTCGTCACAGGATTGCCATCCGAATCCGCCGGAATGGCCTCAACCGGATGCGAGCTGCTTCCCATTCCGCCGCCCGCGCGCCCCCTCGAAGCGCCGGGGCCCCGCCGCCCAGCCCCCGGAGGCCGCACCGCCCGTCCCGGCACGCTCCTGCAGCACCGGCGGCCGCGGCCTCCCCGCCGGGAGCGCCTCCGCCAGCCGACGTCCGACGCCAAGCCAGTCGCCCGACACCGCTGCGCTGCAGGCGCACCGCACGTTGCGCAACCCCCGCGAGCGCGGGGCCGATACCACCGGCAAGAACGTGATCCCGCGGACCCTGGAGCAACCCCCGCGAGCGCGGGGCCGATACCACCGGCAAGAACGTGATCCCGCGGACCCTGGAGCAACCCCCGCGAGCGCGGGGCCAATGCGTCCCTACAACACGCCCGTGCGCGCGGCGAGTTCGCGCACGCCAGCGACTGCCACCGGCGCATACAGCAGGTCCGCCGTCAGCGCCCGTAGGGCGGGGCGGCGTGCCTCCTCCGGCGCCATCTGCTCCGTGAACTGCAGGGCCGCGAACGTCCTGCGGTGGTCGCCGAGGTGATGCCACATGCGTGCGCAGTCGGTGCCGTACCGGGCGCGGCGCTCCGCGGTCGGCAGCTGCCCCGGGGCGATCCGTGCCGCGTAAGGGACTCCCTCGTCCGGGGTGCCCAGCGCGGTGTGCACGCCGATCCAGTACAGGTCGGCCTGCGCGCTGGTGGCGTCAACCGTGAACAACTGCTGGGCCCTCTGCCGCTGCTCGGCCAGGCGTCCGACCGCCTCCTCGGCACCCCCCATCAGATCGAGGGCGTCCGCGCGGCGGTGTGCGCACGCAGCCGTGTACGCGGCCGTCATCAACAAGGTTGCTGCCACCGCCCGGGAGTTGCCGTCCGTGCCCTGGTCGAGCGATCCGGCGGTGCGACGCAGGAGGTCCACCGCGGCGGCCGGGCGGCCGGCGCGTCGCATCGTGATCGCCAGCACCCGAGCCGCCTCGCCTTGGACCGCCGGGGCGCCACTGGCATGGGCCGCGGCCAGGGCTCGATCGGCCGCCGGCCACGCCACGTCGGAGTGGCTCTTCAACGCAAGCTCCGTTGCCAGCACCCAGGCGCGGGCCATGCACGCGTGCGCCTGCTCCCGGGCTCGGCCGGACAGAGTGTTCCGAGTCGCCTCGCCTGTACCCAGCAGGCCAGGGAGGGCGGCACCGAGATCCTCGTAGCGGGCCGCCGTGAACTGCGCGCGGGCTGAGGTCAGTGCCCGGCCGAGCTGCTGCAGCGACACGGGTGCCGACTCCGTCGGCTCGTACAGCGCCCCGACGATCCGGGTCGACGCGTCCGGTCGGGACGCTCTTGCCGCCGATGACGGGAGCATCGACGTACCGGCCGCCGCCATGCCGGCCACGAGCAGCTGCCTGCGGAGCATGGCGTCCTCCTGATCCGAAGTCACATCCCGCGCCAGAGTAGCCGGTCGGCCCTGGTCGATGTCGTCAAGCTGGAGCCCCAGCACCCGGATGATCACGGCGAGCGGCTGGTCTGCCGGCCGTAGCAGGCCCGCCTCCAGTCGGCTGATCGCGGACGCCGAGTACCCACAGGCTCGCCCCAGCTCGGCCTGCGTCATCCGCTGTGCACACCGGGCGGCCCTGATAGCCGTCCCGAGCCGACGCTGACGTGACACGGCGCCCCCTCCGACTGCACGGGGCCGTCACCGTATCGACAGGACCGGCACCGCGGGCAGGGCGTGCACGGGGTGTGCGGGGCACGCACACGGCGTGCGGCAGCCCCTCCAGGCCTCCTGGCCACAGGCCGGGACGGGGTTCCCTGGTGAGTGCCCCGGCCGGGCGCATCCCCATCTCACCCCTCAACAGAGGAGAGAGCGTCATGAGTGCAGCCCTGCTCGACCGCGCCGAGGCCCCGAACCTGACCCACGGCGACCCGCAGCCCGGTACCGTGCTGGACAGCGACCGGATCGCGGCCGCCATGGCGTGCCCGGTCTGCGGGTCGGGAGCCACCTACCAGACCATGGACGGCAGGTGGGGCTGCACCCAGTGCGGCTCGACCTGGGCCTGAGCAAGCAAGGAGGGCCGACGGCATGCCACTCTGCGCCGAGTGCCGCACAGGAGAGGCGGCCATCGAGGACCGGGACGTGAATCCTCCGCGACCGTGGTGCCTGGAGTGTGCCGTCGCCCTGGTTGCCGCAGGTGATCCGGTGCTCAACTACCGGACTCTGACCGGTAAGGCAGCCGACTACGCACGCGCCCTCGGGACCCGCAGCACTGCGGTAATGCCGTTCGGGTAGCCGCTGCGAACGCACGAAGACGCCCCCGCCCTCCCGGAGGAGAGCGGGGGCGTGGTGGGTTCAGGGATGGAGTGGAGCAATCCCCGCGAGCACGGGGCCGACAGCGCCCGAATCACGGGGGGTGATGCGGGAGCAACCCCCGCGAGCGCGGGGCCGACTGACCACCACCGCGCTGAGGGTGACCGGCGCCGGAGCAACCCCCGCGAGCGCGGGGCCGACGGTGCGCCGTCCGGGCGCTTCTACGACGGCCGGGAGCAACCCCCGCGAGCGCGGGGCCGACTCGACGCCGGTGCCGACCGAGCCCTCGGTGGCGGAGCAACCCGCGCGAGCGCGGGGCCGACGGTGTACCAGCGGCGCTGGAGGTCGAGCAGGTCGAGCAACCCCCGCGAGCGCGGGGCCGACAGTCCGGAGCGGGCCCGCCGTAAGGCGGCTGCAGAGCAACCCCCGCGAGCGCGGGGCCGACCCGGTGGCGGGGCCGACGAGTGCCAGGTAGGCGGAGCAACCCCCGCGAGCGCGGGGCCGACATGGTGAGCCAAGTGCGATATGTGCACGCGTGCGAGCAACCCCCGCGAGCGCGGGGCCGACCCGTTGCAGCAGCCCGACGGGCAGCGCTGACCGGAGCAACCCCCGCGAGCGCGGGGCCGACTGCTCGAAGGGCACCCGCAGGTGCTGGCCCGAGGAGCAACCCCCGCGAGCGCGGGGCCGACCCAGCGGTGCCGGCACATGGAAGGCCATGTGCCGAGCAACCCCCGCGAGCGCGGGGCCGACAGGGTGGGCGCCCTTCGCACTGCTAGCTCGGGGGAGCAACCCCCGCGAGCGCGGGGCCGACGAGACCCTGACCAACTCGCCGGGCGGCCCCGGGGAGCAACCCCCGCGAGCGCGGGGCCGACTGGCACTCGTCCATGACGACAAGTACCAACGGGGAGCAACCCCCGCGAGCGCGGGGCCGACCTCCCAGTCAGAGGCGCGGTGCAAACTCCGGTAGAGCAACCCCCGCGAGCGCGGGGCCGACCTGCAGGCCGTCAAGCAGGTCGCGGATGCCCTGGAGCAACCCCCGCGAGCGCGGGGCCGACGGATGGTCATCCGACTAATCCCTGTGGGGATGGGAGCAACCCCCGCGAGCGCGGGGCCGACGCCCAGCACTACGCCGAGAATCCACCGGCCTGGGAGCAACCCCCGCGAGCGCGGGGCCGACCGCGTCGATCAGCGGCACGGCATCCGACCGCTTGAGCAACCCCCGCGAGCGCGGGGCCGACCAAGGAGTTCCTGGGCTGCTGGTGATCAAAAAAGAGCAACCCCCGCGAGCGCGGGGCCGACTTCCTTGCGTCGGCGGTCGTCGGCTTCGCGCTGGAGCAACCCCCGCGAGCGCGGGGCCGACACTTCCTGACCTGCAGCGATTCTCCTCAGATGGCGCCGATTGATTCAGTTCGATTCGGTAGGCGGTCCATAGCAGATCTCCTGAATTATCGTCACATCTTCTTGCAGCCAAGCCAATTGTCAGTACCTCCCCCTAGGCTCCCGAAGCGTACTCGCACATGGAGGTTGGGACGATGACCGATGACCGCTGGCAGGGGTACCCGCCCGAGGTCAGGGGCTGGCTGGGCGTGTTGTGGGGGAAGTCGGCCGGGCGGGCCGGAGGGTCTGCCAACCTCCTGCTGTCGCACATGCTGGACACCGCGGCGGTGGCGGAGGTTGTCTGGGACCGCTACCTGCCGCCCGTGACAAAGCAGCGTCTGGACGCCGTCGCGGGCGGCCGGGAGAAGGGCCGGCGCCTTTTCTCCTGGCTGTGCGGGATCCACGACTACGGCAAGGCCGTCCCCGCCTTCCAACACATGGACTCCGACTTGGCGGACGCCGTTCGTGGATCCGGCCTGTCCTGGAACAAGTTCGCGGTGAAATCCGAGCGCTGGCGGCACGACAAGGCTGGCGGCCGCCTCCTGCGCGCGGCGCTTGCCAAGGCAGGGTGGGCGGAGGAGCAGGTCGACTGGGTCTGGCCGTTGGTCGCCGGCCACCACGGACGCTTCCCCACGCTCGGCCAGCTGCCTCCGAAGAAGGAGGACGTTCAGGGCAAGGGCCCGTCCTGGAAGTTGGCGCAGTCGGCGCTGGTTGAGGTGTTCTCCCGTGAGCTGGGCTTCGCGGGTGAGTCGCCGCTGGCCGCCGTCGAACCCGCCCGGGTGCCGGGCCGTGCGATGCAGCTCCAACTGTCCGGGTACGTGGTGATGGCGGACTGGATCGCCAGCGACGAGCGGCACTTCGCCGGGGTAACGGACCTCGCGAAGGTGACGATCGCCCAGGCGCGTCAGCGGGCCGCTGCGGCATGGTCGAGCCTCGGCTTGCGCGGCGGGTGGGGGGCGCTGCCGATTCCGGGCCCGGAGGCGTTCCGGGACCGCTTCGGTCACGGGACCCGCCCGTCGCAGGATCTGGTGCTGGATGTCGTGCGTCGGATGGGTGGGCCGGGGCTGGTGATCGTCGAGGCGCCGATGGGGGAGGGGAAGACGAAGGCCGCGCTGGCGGCGGCGGAGCTGTTGGCCGCCCGGTACGGCCTGGACGGGGTGTATCTGGGTATGCCGACCCAGGCGACCTCGGATCCGATGTTCACTCAGGTCCGGTCCTGGCTGCGCAACGTCGAGGAGGGGCTGGAGGACCAGGTCGCGCTGCTGCACGGCAAGCGGATGTTCAACAAGGAGTGGCGAGGCCTGCTGGAAGACGCGGGGGAGGGGAGCCAGGACGCCGACGCCCGCTACTCGACGGTGGACGAGTACGGCGTGCAGTCCGATTACTGCGACGGCTGCGAGGGCGGCGAGCGCAGGGCGCCTGCCGAGTGGTTCCTCGGCCGTCGGCGTGGCCTGTTGAGCCCGTTCGCGGTCGGCACGATCGATCAGCTCCTGTTTGCCGCGACGCGGACGAAGCATGTGATGCTGCGGATGGCCGGCCTGGTGGGCAAGGTCGTGGTCCTCGACGAGGTCCACGCGGCCGACGTCTACATGTCGCAGTTCCTGTTGGAGGGCCTGTGGTGGCTCGGGCAGGCCGGGGTGCCGGTGGTGTTGCTGTCGGCGACCCTGCCGCCCGAGCAACGGCGCCTGCTGGTTGCCGCCTACCTGGCCGGAACGCAGTCGGCGGAGGCCGCAGCGGCGCTGGAGGTTCCCGAGCCGCAGGGGTATCCGAGCGTGACGGCGGCCTGGCAGGGCCACGACGGGAAGCCGGAGATTCTGGTCGAGAGCACGGAATCCTGGCGTGACAACCTGCGGGTGCGGGTCGAGGTCCTCGATGAGCCGCCGACGCGGGCCGACTCCCGGACCGATTCCCACGCCGCAGAGAACGACGCGGGGCCGGCGGACACCGCCGTGGTCGACTACCTGAGGGAGCGGCTGGTCGACGGCGGATGCGTCCTGGTCATCCGCAACACGGTGGACCGCGCCCAATCCACCTTCGACGCCCTCCGTAAGGAGTTCGGCGCCGACGTCCGGCTCCTGCACGGACGCCTGCACACGGGCCATCGGGCCGACCGCACGCAGGAGGTGCTGAACCTCCTCGCCCCGCTGGCCGAGGGTGTCGAGCGTCCCAGCAGGCTGATCGTCGTGGCCACCCAGCTCGCGGAGCAGTCGTTCGACGTCGACGCCGATCTGCTGATCACCGACCTCGCCCCGATGGACCTCCTCCTCCAGCGCATCGGCCGCCTCCACCGCCACGACGGGGTGAAGCGTCCCGTCCTGCTGGAGCAGCCCACGGTCGTCGTCACCGGCATCAGCCTCGACAGCGACGGAGGCGCGCCGCACATGCTGCGCGCCTCCGAGGGGATCTACGGCCGTTACCTCCTGCTGCGCACTGCTGCTGAGGTGGAGCGGGTGACGGCCGGTGGGGGCACCTGGAGTATTCCCGGCCAGGTGCCGGACCTGGTCGCCCGGGTTTACGGGACGGACCCGGTCGTCCCGGAGGCGTGGGGTGAGGCCGAGACGCAGGCCCGGCGGGAGTGGGAGGAGCGGCAGGCCGAGCGTCGCGCGAAGGCTGCCGAGTACGTGCTGACCCGCGCCGGGGAGCACGGGTCTCCGACCCTGGCCGGCCTGCACTACGGTGGCCACGGCACCGTGGCCGAGGGGCAGTTCGAGGCGCTCGTCCGTGACGGGGACCGCAGTGTGGAGGTGGTCCTGGTGCGCGGCACCGAGGACGGCTTCCGGGCGGTGACGGGTCGCAGGCTCGGCCCGAACGGCGAGGTTGCGGCGGAGGTGGTGGACGACGTGCTCTGCGGCACGGTGCGCCTGCCCGCCAAGCTGACCGAGGCTGCCGAGCAGGCACTCGGTCCGCTGCCGGGCTGGAGGGACCATCCGTGGCTTCGCTACAGCCTCGCCCTCAAGCTCGACGAGCAGGGCGAGGCGTCGCTCGGAGACTTCCGGCTGCGCTACGACGAGGCGCTCGGACTCGTGGTGAGCGGCGGTCGCCCGTACCGGTAGAGCGCGTGGGCGGAACGGACACGATGCCGTCCCGCCCACGCGCACCCCTTGTCCCCGCGAACGCGGGGCCGACGTGCTCTCGGCCGGGAGCCGGAAACACGGCCAGGGGCCACCCCCGCGCAACGCCAACCCGCGGGGCCGAGGGGTCGAGGGGCAATCTAGGCATTCGCCCCACAACGGACCATCAGAGGTGCCACGCTTAGCCAACAGCGAGCTAAACATGGCCAGTTGGGAGAACAGCGCGTGCCTGGGTACAACCTTGTCGAGGAACCGTGGCTGACGGCGCGGCCCGTCGCCGGCGGGCCTCCCGTGGAGCTGGGGATCGCCGAGGCCCTGGCCCGGGCCCATGAGCTGGAGGGCCTTGTCGTCGAGTTCTCCACCCAGCTGCCGGCCGTCCTGCGCCAGGTCCTGCTGCCCGTCGTCGCCCACGCCACCGGCGCGCCCCAGACCCTCCGGGAGAAGGGCGACCGGCTCGCCCAGAAGGACGGGTTCACGCAGGACGAGCTGAACAGCCTCCGAACCTACCTCGAAGAGCACCGCGCGAAGTTCGACCTCTTCGACCCGGCCGCCCCGTTCGCGCAGGTCGCCGGGCTGCGGACGGCCAAGGACGAGACGAAGGGCTCCGCCGCTCTGGTCGCGACCGCCGCGAGCGGCAACAACGTCCCGCTGTTCGCCAGCCGTACGGACGCGGACCCGCTCGAGCTGACACCCGCCCAGGCCGCGCACTGGCTGGTGCACACCCACTGCTGGGACACCGCGGCGATCAAGACCGGTGTCGTCGGCGACCTCGAGGTCAAGGCGGGCAAGACGACGGGGAACCCGACCGGCCCGCTCGGCCAGCTCGGCGTCATCATCCCCACCGGGCGCACCCTGTACGAGACCCTCCTGCTGAACGTCCCGGTCACCCCGCCCGGCGCCCTCGGCGTCCCGCAATGGTTGCGGGCCCCCCACGGCCCGGCCTGGAAGCCGCGCTCCGCCGACGGCCTGCTCGACCTGTGGACCTGGCAGGCCCGGCGGGTCCGGCTCGTCCCGCACCAGGACGACGACGGCCGACTGAAGATCGCCCGGGTGGTCATCAGCGCCGGTGACCGGCTCACGGTCCTGCCCGTGCAGGAGCCGCACACCGCCTGGACGTTCACCGCTCCCGCCAAGAAGTCCGCGTCGGCCCTGCCCGAGCGCAGGCCGCGCCGGCACACCCAGGGCAAGGCCGCCTGGCGGGGCCTGGACGCCCTTCTCACCCCGACCCGGCAGGGCCCCGAAGGCGGCTTCGAGACCAGCGTTCTGCTGGACGAGGCCAGCGCCCTGCGGGAGCTCGACAGGCTCGACGCCGACTACCCGCTGCAGGTCGAGACCTTCGGCATGGTCTACGGCACCCAGTCCTCCGTCGTCGAGGACGTCATCCACGACGAGATCCCGCTGCCGCTGCTCGCTCTCCACCAGGACAGCGAAGCCCACGAGCTCCTCCTCGACGTGGCCGAGCAGGCGGAACAGCTCGCGAAGGCCGTCAACAACCTCTCCGCCGACCTGCGCCGGGCCGCCGGCACCGACCCCATCCCCTGGGACAAGGGCCAGCGCCCCGGCGACCTCCTCCTGCATACCCTCGACCCGCTGGTCCGCCGCCTGCTCGCCGGCGTCCGTGCCGCCGGCACCGACGGCGACGTCCTGGAGCGGGGCAGGTTCGCCTGGGAGGAACTCGCCAACCGCCGCGCGCGGGAGGCGGCGAACGAGCTCCTGCTGGCCGCCCCCGCCACCACCTTCCAGGGCCGCACCGCCGGCCCGGCAGGCAAGTCGGGCAAGCCGCAGACCTACAAGCTCGGCACCGCCGGTGCCGCGTTCCGGCGCCGGCTGGACGAGATCCTCCCCCGCTACGCCGAAGCCCTCCGGGAGGCGGCCGCCGCCCGGGCCGCCGAGACCGGACCCGACCCCGACCCAGTCCCTGGAGCGGACCTTGACGACTGAACACACCACCACCGCCAAGCGGCGCCCGTACTGGGACAAGATCACAGCCCCCGACCACACCTGGCGCCTCGACCCCCGTACCGGGCAGCCGCGCCGCCCGCCCGGCGAGGACCTCGCGGCCCTGCGCACCGGCCTGGGCCGTCCCGTCATGGACAGCCCCAAGATGTGGCCGCTCTACAGCTGCGAGGTCAACGACGTCCTCGCGCTGCGCGACGAGGTCTCCGACGAGCAGAAGGCCGAGCACGCCGCCCTCGCCCTCTACGGCCTGCACCAGCAGAGCCAGTCCACGCCGATGCACCGCCGCGGCATCAAGCTCGGCGAGGCCCTGCGCGCCCTGCGGCGCGACGGCAAGTTCAGTGAGGAGGCGCTCGACCGGAGGGTCGCGCAACTCGCCGGTGCCACCAGCGTGTCCGCGCTGCTGGTCCACCTGCGCGGCCTGATCACCCAGCTGCGAACCGTCGGGCAGCCGCTGGACTACAACCACCTGATGGCCGACATCCGGGCCTGGCACCACACCGACCGGCGCCCGGAGGTCCGCCTCAAGTGGGCCATCGGCTACCAGGCCTGGAAGGACAAGGCACCCGACGCTGACTGATCACCCCGCGAACACCGCTGACCCCGCATCCCAACACCGGTACCGACACCGACACCACCGAGGAGAAGCGCATGACCGACCGCCTCTACATCGACGTGCACATCTTGCAGACCGTCCCGCCGGCGAACCTCAACCGGGACGACAACGGCAACCCGAAGGAGGCCTACTTCGGCGGCAAGCGCCGCTCCCGGGTCTCCTCCCAGGCCTGGAAGCGCTCCACCCGCCTCCACTTCGCCGAGAGCCGCGACCCGCAGGACCTCGCCACCCGCACCAAGCGGATCGCCGCCCAGCTCGCCAAGGGCGTCGCCCAGCGCACCGGCATCACCGCCGAGGACGCGCAGCGGATCGCCGACGCGCTGATCAAGTCGACCGGCATCTCCGCGGGCAAGAAGGCGGGCGACACCGCCTACCTCCTCTTCTACGGGCGCCGCCAACTGGACGGCATCGTCGGCCTGGTCGCCGACACCGCCGCCGACCTCGCCACCCTCGACGCCAAGGCCCTGGAGGAGGCGGTCAAGGCCCTGCCGGTCAAGGAAGAGCTGCAGAACGGCCACCCGGCGGACGTGGCGCTGTTCGGCCGGATGGTCGCGGACATTCCCGGCCTGAACGTCGACGCCGCCACGCAGGTCGCGCACGCGATCTCCACCCACGCCACCGAGCTCGAGTTCGACTACTACACGGCGGTCGACGACGAGAACACCGCGGACGAGACCGGCGCCGGCATGATCGGCACGATCGGCTTCAACTCCGCCACCCTGTACCGCTACGCCACCGTCGGCCTGCACCAGCTGCGGGACAACCTCGGCGACGACAAGGCCGCCGTCGAGGCCGTCGACCTGTTCGTCGACTCCTTCGCCCGCTCCATGCCCACCGGCTACGGCAACTCCTTCGCCCACCGCACCCGCCCCAGCCTGGTCGCCGTCGTCGTACGCGCCGACCAGCCGGTGAACCTCGTATCCGCGTACGAGAACCCCGTCCCGGCGAGCCGGGGCATCGTCGCCGAGTCCGCGCGCCGCCTCGCCGGGGAGTTCGCCACCGCCACCGAGCAGTGGGGCGACGCCCCGCTGTACGTCGGCATCTGCCACACCCTCGGTGCCGACGCCGACGAGACCGAGCACAAGCTGGCCGAGGCCTTCGGCGCGAACCGCACCTTCCCCGAGCTGCGCGACGCCCTGCGCACCGTCCTCACCGAGCGGATGAACGACAACTGATGCCCGCCGACCCCACCCCCGCACCGGACCCGCGGGACGAGGAGCAGGCGGTCCTCGTGCTGCGCCTCGCAGGCCCCCTCCAGTCCTGGGGCGACCGCAGCGCCTTCAACCGCCGCGACAGCCGGCCCCAGCCGACCAAGTCCGGTGTCATCGGTCTGCTCGCCGCCGCCGCAGGCCGCCCGCGCGAGGCGGACATCAAGGACCTGGTCGGCCTGCGCCTGGGCGTGCGCATCGACCAGCCCGGAACGCTGCTGCGCGACTACCACACCGTCAGCGACTACCGGGGCAGGCCGCTGCCGCAGGCCGGCGTCAACGCCAAGGGTGTCCAGAAGCCGACCTCCCCGGCCAAGGACACCCACGTCACCCACCGCTACTACCTTCAGGACGCGGTGTTCGTCGCCGCCGTCCAAGGCCCGGCCGCCCTCGTCACGGCGCTCGCCGAGGCGATCCGCCGCCCCGCCTTCCCGCTCGCTCTCGGCCGGCGCTCCTGCGTCCCCACCCAGCCGATCGCCCTCGGCGAGGTACGCGACGGCACTCTGGAGGACGTCCTGGCCGAGGAGCCCTGGCAGGCCGGCAAGGCCGCCAAGCAGGCCTACCGTCGGCGGGCCGAGCAGGGGGCCGAGCCGTTCTCCCCCCACCGGATCGACCTGGCCGCGACCTTCGACGACCCGTCGGGCGACGACACCCTCCAGGACGTCCCGCGCTCCTTCGACCCCCGCGAACGCGGCTTCTCCACCCGGCGGATCCGCCACGCCTGGCTCGACGTCCCCACCGGCCTGGCCCCATCCGCCACGACCACGCAACCGGCCGCAGCCGCCGGCGGCCACGACCCGTTCGCCCTGCTGGGCTGGTGACCCGATGACCTACCTCTCCCGCGTCCGCATCAACCCGCTGCGCGCCGCCAGCCGCAACCTGCTCGCCAACCCCCGCGCCCTGCACGGCGCCGTCACGGCCGGCATCCCCGACACCGCCCCCGGCGACCGAATCCTGTGGCGCCTGGACGCCGACCACCCGCGCCGCCCGATGCTGCTGGTCCTCACCCCCTCCAAGCCCGACTGGACCCACATCGTCGAACAGGCCGGCTGGCCCGACGCCGAAGGCGAGCACTACGCGATCCGCGACTACACCCCGCTGCTCGCCCAGCTCGCCGTTGGCCGGGAGTTCGCCTTCCGGCTCAAGGCCAGCCCCGTCCAGAACACCTCCAAGCCCGAGAAGGCGAGCGCACACCACACCAAGACCGCCGCCGAACTCCACCACCGCTCCTACCGCATGGCCCACCGCACCGCCGCCCAGCAGCTCACCTGGTTCCTGGACCGCACCGACCGCTGGGGCTTCACCGTCCCCGCAGCACGCACCGACGAGCCGGCACCCGGCCTCGAACCGTCAGCCTCCGACACCCCGGCTGACGCACGGCCCGCCCGGGAGGTGAGGATCACCGACCGCAGCCGCAGCACCTTCACCAAGCCCGGCACCCGCACCCCGGTCACCCTCACCACCGCCACCTTCGAAGGCCACCTGCGCATCACCGACCCGGGCCTCCTGCAGGCCGCCCTCCTCGGCGGCATCGGCCCCTCCAAGGCCTACGGCTGCGGCCTGCTCACCCTCGCCCCGCTGCCCACCGGAGCCCGCTGACCGATGGCCGACATCTGGTGGAAAGCCCACCCCCACGACCTGCACCGCCTCGCCGACCGCGTCTCAAGCGTCTACGTCGAGCGCAGCCACATCGACCGCGACGAGAACGCCGTCGTCGTCATCAACAAACGCGAAACCGTCCGCGTCCCGGCCGCCATGGTCGCCGTGATGCTGCTCGGCCCGGGCACCCGCATCACCCACGGTGCCGTCAACCTCCTCGCCGACTCCGGCACCACCGTGTGCTGGGTCGGCGAGCAGGGCGTACGCATGTACGCCGCCGGCCTCGGCCCCAGCCGCGGCGCGGGCCTGCTCAACCGACAGGCCTGGCTGGTCAGCCGCACGAAGGAACGCCTGGCCGTCGCACGGAACATGTACCGCATGCGGTTCCCCGGCGAAGACGTCAGCACCGCCACCATGCAGCAGCTGCGCGGCCGCGAGGGCGCCCGCATCCGCAAGCTCTACCAGGCCGAATCGCGGCGAACCGGCGTCCCCTGGAACGGCCGAGTCTACAAGGCAGGCGACGCGTACGCCGCGGGCGACGACCTCAACCGGCTGCTGTCGGCGGCCAACGCCGCCCTGTACGGGATCTGCCACGCCGTCATCACCGGGCTGGGCGCCAGCCCGGGGCTCGGCTTCGTCCACACCGGCCTGGCGACCTCGTTCGTCCTCGACATCGCCGACCTCTACAAGGCCGAGTACACCATCCCCCTCGCCTTCGAGCTCGCCCAACAGGGCCACACCGAGGAACGCGACGCCCGCCTCGGCCTACGCGACCGCATCGCCCAGGACAAGCTGCTGGGCCGCATCGTCCACGACGTCAAGGCACTCCTCAGCCCGGACGGCACCGAGATGCCCGACGTCGAGGTCAACGAACTCTGGGACGAACGCGTCGGGACGGTCCAAGGCGGCGTCAACTGGTCCGGCACCGAAGGCCCGTCGGTGCCCGCCGCCTCCGACCCCGGCATGGGAGACGAACACCTGGCCATCATCGGACCGGAGTTCACCGAGGACACGAGCAGCCCATGACCGTCATCATCCTCATCGCAGCCCCCGAAGGCCTCCGCGGACACCTCACCCGCTGGATGGTCGAGGTCAACGCCGGCGTCTTCGTCGGCACCCCCAGCCGCCGCATCCGCGACCGCCTCTGGGACCTCCTCGCCACCCGCATCGGCGACGGCCAAGCCGTCCTCGTCGAACCCGCCAGCAACGAACAGGGCTGGACCGTCCGCACTGCCGGCAAGGACCGCTGGAAGCCCGTTGACTTCGACGGACTGATCCTCTCGGCCCGCTCCCGCCGGTAAACCCACAGGTCACGAAGCGTCGGCCCCGCACGTCACGAAGCGTCGGCCCCGCACGCGCGGGGATAGCTCCGACCGCGGCACCCCCCGCGAGGAACTGCCCGAGTCGGCCCCGCACGCGCGGGGATAGCTCCGACCCGGCCGACAGCGCCGAGGCGTTCACCAAGTCGGCCCCGCACGCGCGGGGATAGCTCCGACTTCGGCGAGGAATTCGGCCCGGCGCGGGAGTCGGCCCCGCACTCGCGGGGCCGATGCCCTGATCTTTACCTGCGCCAACGTCACGCTGGAGCAACCTCCGCGAGCGCGGGGCCGATACGCCGCCGTCCAGGAACCGCTCCGACAACGGGGAGCAATCCCCGCGAGCGCGGGGCCGACCTCACCACCGCCACCGTGTACGAGCGAGACGAGGAGCGATCCCCGCGAGCGCGGGGCCGACCTCACCACCGCCACCGTGTACGAGCGAGACGAGGAGCGATCCCCGCGAGCGCGGGGCCGACGACTCGTACGCGATCTGGAAGATGTCATCCGCGGAGCAATCCCCGCGAGCGCGGGGCCGACGATGGTCTGACGGGAGCAGACCAGCAACATCCGGAGCAATCCCCGCGAGCGCGGGGCCGACCCCACCGCGACGTTCACCGCACTGCGCCACGGGGAGCAATCCCCGCGAGCGCGGGGCCGACGAGGCGCCGCCCGGGGAGAAGCGCGCCGCTGCGGAGCAATCCCCGCGAGCGCGGGGCCGACGGGCGGGATGGCGTGGTCGACCGCACGGGCGAGGAGCAATCCCCGCGAGCGCGGGGCCGACCTGCGCGACGCCCAGGACCCCCGCCGCTGGTCGGAGCAATCCCCGCGAGCGCGGGGCCGACGTACCCATGGCCGGCGGCTGCGTCGCATTCGCGGAGCAATCCCCGCGAGCGCGGGGCCGACATGATCGCCTCGATGTCCAGCCCGGGCGACTGGGAGCAATCCCCGCGAGCGCGGGGCCGACGCCCCCGGCCCCGGTGAGACGCTGCACCGGGGAGAGCAATCCCCGCGAGCGCGGGGCCGACGCCCCCGGCCCCGGTGAGACGCTGCACCGGGGAGAGCAATCCCCGCGAGCGCGGGGCCGACGTTGCCGAGGGCGTCCTCGAACGGGCCGGTGGAGAGCAATCCCCGCGAGCGCGGGGCCGACCATGTTGGCCATGCCCAGATCATCGCAGGGTGGGAGCAATCCCCGCGAGCGCGGGGCCGACCCAGCCCCTCATCGGACGGTCGTTTTGGCACAGGAGCAATCCCCGCGAGCGCGGGGCCGACTGCGTCCAGGACTGCCCCCATGGCTTGGGTCCGGAGCAATCCCCGCGAGCGCGGGGCCGACGAGCACCACCAGGAGCACGTCGACCCCGACGAGGAGCAATCCCCGCGAGCGCGGGGCCGACCGCGAGGCGCTCGCGCTCCAGACGCTCCTGGTGGAGCAATCCCCGCGAGCGCGGGGCCGACGTGTGCGATCAGCACAGCACCAGCTGCTTCGGGGAGCAATCCCCGCGAGCGCGGGGCCGACACTTTCTGACCTGCGGTGATTCGGCTCAGTGGGCGCCGGTTGATTCAGTTCGATTCGATTGGCTGTCCGCGGCAGGGACCGACAGGCAGGCGGCCAACCGCCGTACCGCTACCGGATGGTGGGCTGTCCCGGTGGTGGGCGCGCGCTTGAACATACCCGTGATCCGGCACATCAGGGGATCTGGGCTTCTATGTCGGCGAGTTGGGCGGCGAGGATCTCCTCGAACGCTGCGCGGCGGTCCGCTCCGAGGGGGCGGATGTCGCGGGCGAAGTGGGCCAGGGCGGGGAAGCGCTCGGGGTCGGCGCCGAGTACCGCTACGCGGAACTGCTCCATGGCCTGTTCGTATTCCGTGGGGGTGATGGTGCTGACGCCGGCCTCGGAGGCGATCAGCGAGGCGAGGAGGATCACGGTGCGGTGGTATCGCACCGGGATCTGTTCTTCGGGCAGGCCGGACGCGCGGAGGGCCTGCAGCAGTTCCTCCATGACCAGTCGGGATCCGGTGCCGCCGGACGCGTAGCGTCCCCACACCGTGGCGAGTTGGGGTTGTTCGCCGAAGGCCTCCCGCAGGCGCAGGGCCAGGGCGGTGATGCGCTGCTTCCAGTCGCCCTCGGGGTGGTAGCCGTCCATGGCGGCCAGCAGGATCCGGTCGGCGACCGCGCGCAGCAGTTCGGTCTTGTTGCGGAAGTGCCGGTAGAGGCTGGAGGAGTCGGTCCCGAGCGCTGCGGCGAGTTTGCGCACGCTGAACGACTCGGCGTCGCCCGTGCGTAGCAGCTCCGCCGCCGTGTCGAGGATCTCCTCGGTCGACCATCGCCTTCGGCCGGTCATCTCGCCCCTTCCGTCCGGGCTCAGCCTAGCCCATGCACTTGCTGTTGCACGCACCGCGTGCATACTGGGGGCAACGCTGTCCGAACGCACTGACATGCCCGGCATCCGGCCGGGAGGGGAGACGGAGAGATGAGCGACGACACTGCCGCGACGCGACCACCGGAGCTGGACTTCTCGGCGATCACGGCCGAGGAACTGCGCACCTACCGCGACGCGGAGAACCGATTCCGGGCCCCCGGCGCAGCGCGGTCGATCCTCGGGGAACCGGACACCGGCGCCGCGATCGACTGGCGGGAGATCGCGCTGCCCGGCCGCGACTTACCGGTCCGGGTCTACCGGCCGGCGCCGACCGAAGACGACGGAACAACTGCCCAAGCCGACCTGCCACTCGTGGTCCACGTCCACGGGGGCGGCTTCGTGGGCACGGCGGTCCAGTGCGACTGGACCAACAGCTACCTCGCCGCCCGACTGCCCGCGCTCGTCGTCTCCGTCGAGCACCGCCTCCTCGCCCCCGGCAGTCCGCTCGCGAACGCGGCCGACGACGGCTGGGACGTACTCGACCACGTGGTGCGGCATGCCGCACGGTGGGGCGTCGACCCGGCGCGCACGGCCGTCTTCGGTGAGAGCTGCGGCGCACTGATCACCGCGCTGACGGCCATCCGCGCCAGAGAGGCAGGCCTGGAGCTCAAGGCGCAGGTGCTGGTCAACCCCGTGGTCGACGTGACCGAGACGATGGTCGACCACCCCTCGATCGCCGAGTACGCGTACAGCCCGACCCGGGCCCTGCCGCAACTGCGGTTCGTCCAGCGGCTTGCCGTACCGCCGGGAGCCGACGCCGGCGCGGTCTCGCCCCTCTACGCGGACGACCTGAGCGGACTGGCCCCGGCCCTCGTGGTGGTGCCCACCCAGGACGCGGTCGCCGACCACGGCCGCCGCTACGCCGAGCGGCTGCGCGCGGCCGGCACGCCCGCGCGCCTCTCCGAATACCCGGGCGCGAAGCACGCGTTCCTCACCCTGCCCGGCCTGGAACCGCAGGCCGAGGCCGCCCAGGCGGAGATCCTCCGGTTCCTCCGCGCGGCCCTGGCGACGTGACGTCGGAACGACGCTCTCCACCCATGGACCTGCCGGCCCAGCGGTCTCCCGGCGCGGCCTCGGCTTCATGAGTACGACGGGGTACCGACGGCCCCATCAACTCGTACGAGGCTGCGGTCCCTCCGCGGTAGGCCCTCGATGGGCATCGCCACGTTGAGCAACCCCCGCGAGCGCGGGGCCGATGCATCCCTACGACACGCCTGTGCGCGCGGCGAGTTCGCGTACGCCGGCTACCGTCACCGGTGCATACAGCAGGTCCGCCGTCAGCGCCCGCAGGGCGGGGCGGCGGACCTGCTCCGGCGCCATCTGCTCCGTGAACAGCAGGGCCACGAACATCGTGCCGGGGGTGGCGCTTCCGTTTCCGAACGGCGGCCAGTAGAAGCTGCACGGGGCCGATGCGATGGGTGCCGGTCGTGGTCGGTTCGCGCCCCGACGGTCGATGCCGTCTCGGCCGGATGCTGTCGCGGCCGCACCCGGCGTGATCGTGCCTGACGTGAGAGAGGCCGGGATCGGTGTGAGACTGGGCACGGAAGGGGTGATCCCGTGTCGGACCCACCGTACGAGTCCGTCGGCCCCGACACCGCCGTCGACGAGAGTCGGCTGGAGGAGCTGATCGTCGAGGCGCAGACGGCCTTGCCGGTCGAACTGCCCGCTCTGGCGAACCGGTGCGCCGCAGCCCTGGGCATGGACACCGCGTCGATCTACCTCGTCGACCTGCAGCAGCGGCTGCTCGTCCCACTCGACGAGGCCTTGGAACGGGTGCCGGTGGACCGCTCGCCGGCCGGCTGGGCGTACCGCAGGGTCTCCCCGCAGGTGGCAGCCGACGGCGGCGGCATGATCGTCTGGATGCCGCTGGTCGACGGTGCGGAGCGGCTGGGCGTGCTGGCGGTGCGGACCGCCGTGCTCGACGGCGTGCGGATGCGCCGCAGCCGGATGCTGGCCCATCTGTTCGCCATGCTGATCACCTCCAAGCGCACCTACAGCGACTGGCTCGCCTCCCTCACCCGCACCACGACCATGGGGTTGCCCGCCGAGATGCTTCGGGCCTTCCTGCCGCCCCACACCGTCGGCAGCAGCCGGTGCGTCTCGACCGCGGTCCTGGAACCGGCGTACGACGTCGCCGGCGATGCCTTCGACCACTCGGTGATCAAGAACGTGCTGCACACCATGATCCTCGACTCCATGGGTCACGATTTGACCTCCGGCCTGACCACGTCGGTCGCCATGGCGGCGGCGCGTAACGCCCGCCGTGCCGGCCGCATCCCGGTCGACGTCGTCGGTTCCGTGGACCAGGCGCTCGCCCGATGGCTGCCCGACCACTTCTGCACCGGCGTGCTGTGCAGGCTCGACGCGGAGACCGGGGTGCTGCACTGGATCAACTGCGGTCACCCTGCGCCACTGCTGATCCGTGCCGACCGGGTGTTGCACGGAGCGCTGGACAGCCCCCCGCAGCCTCCGATCGGCCTGGCCGGCCAACTCGTCCCGGGAGTCCGACAGGTCCACGAGACGACGCTGGAACCGGGCGACCGTGTCCTGCTCTACACCGACGGCGTCGTGGAGGCACGCGACGTGGACGGTGCGGAGTTCGGCCTCGACCAGTTCACCGACTTCATCATCCGCTCCTCCGCCGCCGGCCAGCGCCCGGCCGAGGTGCTGCGGCTGCTCATCCACGCCATCCTCGACCACCAGCGCGACCGACTGCGGGACGACGCGACCATCCTGATCTTCGAATGGCGCCCGCAGCACCCGTGACGCGCTCTTGCCCCTACCCTCTGCCGCCCGTCCGCCCGTCCGCCCGTCCGCCCGTCCGCCCGTCCGCCCGCCACCGCGCAGCGTTACCCCTCGTACCCGGTACGGGAGGGACCGGTCCGCCTGGAGCTCAGGTACGGCACCACCGGCCGCCCGGAGCACCGCTACCGGACGACCTGGCAGTACACCCCGGACGGCTCCGGGGCACCAACCTGCCGGCGGTTCGTTCGGCTCTCCAGCGGATTCGGGCGTGCGCACCACCGGTGTGGGTGGCAGCGTGGAGGAGGGAGCCGGATACGCGGGGACGGCCTGCATGCACAGAGCGGACAGCCACGCCACCGGGGGGACGGAACCTGGCGGACCGGGGGAGTACCGGTCCGCCAGGGGGCGGTCACGCTCGAAGCTGGGGACGCACAGTGTCGCCGGGCAGGTGTTCGTGTGGCTGTTGGTCGTCGTGGTGCTGCTGGTCGGTGCCGGGCTGACGGCGCTCGTCCTGCAGGCCCGCGGCTACGCCACGAGTGACGCCGCGCACCGTACGCGCGCCGCGGCCGTCACCATGGCGCAGGCCCCCACGGTGGCGGCCGCTCTGGACAGCGCCGACCCGACCGCGGTGCTGCAGCCGCTGGCCCTGGACGTCGTGAACAAGGGCGGCTTCGACTACGTCGTGATCGCCGGCCCCGACGGGACGCGCTACGCGCAGACCGCCCAGCCCGAGCTGATCGGGCAGCACCTCATCGGCCCGTACGAGCAGGCCCTCAAGGGACCGATCACCACCAGCTTCACCGCGCCCATCGGACGGGTCGTGGAAAGCAGCGCGCCGGTCACCAGGCCGGACGGCTCGGCCGCCGGCCTGGTCCAGGTCGGCGTCACCGTCGCGCACGTGAGCAGTACGGTGAGCAGCCAGTTGCCGGTCCTGTTCGGCGGTGCGGCCGCCGCGCTCGCCGTGAGCACGGGCGGGGCAGTGCTGGTGCGGCGGCGGTTGCGCCGCCAGACCCACGGCCTGGGCCCGGCCGAGATGACGCGGATGTACGAGCACCACGACGCGGTGCTGCACGCTGTGCGCGAGGGCGTGCTGATCGTCGGCGGGGACGGGCGGGCGCTGCTGGCGAACGACGAGGCCCGGCGGCTGCTGAAGCTGCCGCCCGAGGTGGAGGGGCGGCCGATCACCGAGCTCGGGCTCGATCCGGGGCTGGCCGAGCTGCTGGTGTCCGGGCAGGCCGCCACCGACGAGGTGCATCCGGCCGGGGACCGGCTGCTCGCCGTCAACATCCGCTCCACGGCGCCGTTCGGCGGTGGGCCCGGCAGCGTCGCGACGATCCGGGACACCACCGAGCTGCGGGCGCTGGCCGGGCAGGCCGAGGCGGCCCGGGGCCGGCTGCAGCTGCTCTACGACGTCGGGCTGCGGGTCGGCACCACCCTGGACATCGTGCGGACCGCCCAGGAGCTGGCGGATGTGACGGTTCCCAGGTTCGCGGACTTCGCCACCGTCGAGCTGGCCGAGGCGGTGCTGCACGGTGACGAGCCGCTCCCCGGCACGGGCGTCGCGGGAGGCCCGCGGATCCGCCGGGTGGCCGCGGGCGGCATCCGCGAGGACCGGCCGTTCTACCCGGTGGGTTCGCAGATCAGCCCGCTGCCCGGCACGCCGGAGGCCACTGCCATGGAGAGCGGGCGTGCCACGCTGGTCGCCGACCTGCGTCAGGCACACGCGTGGCGGGCGCGCGACCCGCAGACCGCCGACCGAATCCTCGCGTACGGGGTCCACTCGCTGATCTCCACGCCGCTGGAGGCACGCGGCCAGCCCCTGGGCACGGTCAGCTTTTGGCGTGCGGGGCGGTCGGAGCCGTTCGGGCCGGAGGATGTCGCCTTCGCCGAGGAGCTGATCGCCCGCGCGGTGATCTGTGTCGACAACGCCCGCCGCTACACCCGCGAGCGCCGGATGGCCGAGGCACTGCAGCGCAGTCTGCTGCCCCGGGGACTGCCCGAGCAGAGCGCCCTGGAGACGGCCTACCGCTACCTGCCGGCGCTGAACAGGGTCGGCGGGGACTGGTTCGACGTCATCCCGCTGCCCGGCTTCCGCGTGGCACTGGTCGTCGGCGACGTCGTCGGGCACGGCCTGCACGCCGCCGCGACCATGGGCCGACTGCGCACAGCCGTTCTCAACTTCGCCACCCTCGACCTGCCCCCGGACGAGTTGCTCGCCCGTCTCGACGAACTGGTCGGCCGGCTCGACCAGGACGAGGCGGGGGAGGGAGAAGGCGACATCGAGGGCCGGGACGAGGGTGAGGGTGAGCGGACGGTCACGGGCGCCACCTGCCTGTACGCGATCTACGACCCGGTCTCCGGACACTGCACCATGGCGCGGGCGGGTCACCCACCGCCCGCACTGGTCCGCGTCGACGGCAGCGTGGAGTTCGTCGACCTGCCCGCCGGGCCACCACTCGGCGTGGGCGGCCTGCCCTTCGAAGCCACCGAACTCCAGCTGGCACCCGGCGCCGTTCTGGTCCTCTACACCGACGGACTCGTCACCAACCGCGACCGCGACCTGGAGGCCGGACTCGCCACGCTGCGCCGTTCCCTGGCGAACGCCCACGCGGACGCGTCCCCGGAGGAGACCTGCCGGGCCGTGTTCGACGCGCTGGCCCCGCCGCGTCCGAGCGACGACATCGCGCTCCTCGTCGCACGCACGCAACTGCTCGCGCCCGACCAGGTGGCCACCTGGGACGTACCCGCCGACTTCGCCGCCGTCTCCCGCGTCCGCAACGCGTGCAACGACCAGCTCGCCGCCTGGGACCTGGAGGAACTGGCCTTCACCACCGAGCTGATCCTCAGCGAACTGGTCACCAACGCCATCCGCTACGGCAGTGAGCCCATCCGCGTCCGCATGCTGCGCGACACCAGCCTGGTCTGCGAGGTCTCGGACGGCAGCAGTACCGCCCCGCACCTGCGCTACGCGGACACCACGGACGAGGGGGGCCGGGGCCTGTTCCTGGTGGCCCAGCTGGCCGAACGATGGGGAACCAGGTACACGGCGCGCGGCAAGGTCATCTGGTCGGAGCAGCCACTGACCGCACCCGAGTTCCGGTTCGAGGCGATGCTGCTGTAACCGGGGTTCCGAAGCGCCGGGGTTCCGAAGCGGCTTTCGTCGGCCCGGTCACACCGCGGAAGCGCCCTGACCCGGATCCCGTGGCCGCGGGCCCACTGGGCGCGGCTCCGGAGTGTGAGGTCTCGATCTCGGCGTAGGCGTCGGCAGCACCGGTTTCGAGGGGGTCGTTCGCCGCCGCACACCGGGTACGCGATTGCCCTAACCCCCGTGGAGACCTTCAGGCCCCGGGGTTAGCCTCGGTCTGAAGTTCCCGGGCGGCTGATTCGCGCGCCTGGCGCCCAGGCACGACGTCAAGGAGGACGGCATGGCTGGGATTTTTCTTGCGGGCGCATCCGTCGCGGCGGGGCCCGAGTTGACCGGGTCGGGCCGGACGCTGCTGGTGATCGTCGCGGTGATCGGGGCAGGAGCCCTGGTGGTGGCCTGGGCGCTTGCGCGCCAGGTCCTGGCCGCGGACGAGGGCACCGAAACGATGAGGCGGATCGCCGGGGCGGTTCAGGAGGGCGCGAACGCCTACCTGAGGCGCCAGTTCCGCACCCTGGGCGTCTTCGCCGGTGTGGTGCCCTTCGTGCTGTTGCTGTTACCGGCGGACAACTGGGGCCAGCGGATCGGGCGTTCGGTGTTCTTCCTGGTCGGGGCGGTGTTCTCGGCGACGACGGGGTACGTCGGGATGCAGCTCGCGGTGCGCAGCAACGTTCGGGTGGCGGCGGCGGCCCGGGCGGGGACGCCGCCCGTTCCGGCCGTCGAGTCCTGGGAGGGGCCGACGGCGGCATCGATCGTGCGGGGGGTGTCGCACCGGGCGATGCGGATCGCCTTCCGTACCGGTGGAGTGGTGGGGATGTTCACCGTGGGGCTGGGTCTCATGGGGGCGGCCACGGTGGTGCTGATCTACCAGGCGAACGCGCCGAAGGTGCTGGAGGGCTTCGGCTTCGGTGCGGCGTTGCTGGCGATGTTCATGCGGGTGGGCGGCGGGATCTTCACCAAGGCCGCGGACGTGGGCGCGGACCTGGTGGGCAAGGTCGAGCAGGGGATCCCCGAGGACGATCCCCGCAACGCGGCGACGATCGCCGACAACGTGGGTGACAACGTGGGCGACTGCGCGGGGATGGCGGCCGACCTGTTCGAGTCCTACGCCGTGACCCTGGTCGCCGCGCTGATCCTGGGCGGAGCCGCCTTCGGCGACAACGGGCTGACCTTCCCCCTGGTGGTGCCCGCCATCGGGGTGCTCACGGCGGTCCTGGGCATTCAGACGGTCTCCCCCCGGCCCACGGACCGCAGCGGGATGACCGCCATCAACCGCGGCTTCCTCGTCTCCGCCGCGGTGTCCCTCGCGCTGGTGGCCGGCGCGGTGTTCGCGTTCCTGCCGGCCCACTTCTCCGGACTGCACGGGGTGCCTGCCGAGATCACCCGGCACGCGGGCAGTCCGCGGCTGTTCGCCCTGGCGGCGGTGGCCATCGGGATCGTGCTGGCCGCCGTCATCCAGCAACTGACCGGCTACTTCACCGAGACCACCCGCCGCCCGGTACGGGACCTGGGCAGGACCTCGCTGACCGGGCCGGCCACCGTGGTGCTCTCCGGCGTCGCGCTCGGCCTGGAATCGGCTGTGTACTCCGCGCTGGCCATCGGAGCCGCCGTCTACGGCGCCTTCCTGCTCGGCGGCGGCTCGCTGATCCTGTCCTTGTTCGCGGTCGCGCTGGCCGGGACCGGGCTGCTGACCACCGTCGGTGTGATCGTCGCGATGGACACCTTCGGCCCGGTCTCCGACAACGCCCAGGGCATCGCGGAGATGTCCGGAGACATCACCGGCGCCGACGCCCAGGTGCTCACCGAACTGGACGCCGTCGGCAACACCACCAAGGCGATCACCAAGGGCATCGCCATCGCCACCGCGGTGCTCGCCGCCACCGCGCTGTTCGGCTCCTACACCGACACCATCGCGACCGCCGAGGCGCAGATCGGCCCGGCCGCCCACGGACCGAGCCTGAGCCTGGCCATCGACCGGCCCAACAACCTGGTCGGCCTGCTGGTCGGCGCAGCCGTCGTCTTCCTCTTCTCCGGCCTGGCGATCAACGCCGTCTCGCGCTCCGCCGGCGCGGTCGTCTTCGAGGTCCGGCGCCAGTTCCGGACCCGGCCCGGCATCATGGACGGCACCGAGCGGCCCGAGTACGGCCGTGTGGTGGACATCTGCACCCGGGACGCGCTGCGCGAACTGGTCACCCCGGGCCTGCTCGCCGTGCTGACCCCGATCGCCCTCGGCTTCCTCCTCGGCGTCGGTCCGCTGGGCTCCTTCCTCGCCGGAGCGATCGGCGCGGGCACCCTGATGGCCGTCTTCCTGGCGACCTCGGGCGGCGCCTGGGACAACGCCAAGAAGCTGATCGAGGACGGTCACCACGGCGGCAAGGGCAGTCCCGCGCACGCGGCCACCGTCATCGGCGACACGGTGGGAGACCCCTTCAAGGACACCGCCGGACCAGCCATCAACCCGCTTCTGAAGGTGATGAACCTGGTCTCCCTCCTGGTGGCGCCCGCGATCGTCAACCTCAGCTTCGGGGCGCACGCCAACCTGGGCCTCCGGCTGGCCATCGCCCTGCCGGCCCTGGCGGTCGTCGTCCTCGCCGTGTGGATCTCCAAGCGCCGGGGCACCATCGTCGGCACCGACGAAACGCCCACCGGCACCCACGCGCCGGAGGAACCCGCGCCCGTCCGGTGACGAGTCCGTCCTCATGGCGATGGTGGGGGCCGCTGCCCCGCCCGGCCCTGCCCCCGGCGGTGCGTCGGGGGCAGGGCGGCCTGTCCGGCGTCAGTCCTGCGGCACGACCAGGGCGATCGCGAGCGGCCGGTCCCCGGCGCTGCGGCCGGCCTCGACGGTGTGTACGCCCGGGTTGACGCGCCAGGCGCGGGCGGCGGTGTCCCAGCTCTCCACGGCTCGGCGCGGGACGGTGATCCGCGCCGTGGCGACGGCGCCCGGCGCGGCCTCGACCACCGCGAAGCCGGCCAGCTGGCGGTCCGGGCGGCTGCGGTCGGAGCCGTCGGTGGCGAGGTAGACCTGCACCACCTCGCGCCCGGGGCGCTCGCCGGTGTTGCGCAGTCGTACGGTCACCTCGGCGAGCGCGTCGGCGGTGCCGTCCAGCAGCCGTGCCTCCAGGCTCTCGTAGGACCAGGCGGTGTAGCCCTGGCCGACTCCGAACCAGTACGCGGGTGCGGCGCCGGCCCGGCGCTGCCAGGCGCGGTAGCCGGTGAACAGGCCCTCGCTGTAGTCGAGCCGGCCGTCGGTCGGCGTGACCTCCCGGACCGGGCTGTCGGCCTCCTCGGCGGGCCAGGTGGTGGGCAGCCGGCCGGCCGGCTCGACCGTGCCGAGCAGGACGTCGGCCAGCGCCTCGCCGGCCTGCTGGCCGGGGAACCAGCCGAGCAGCACGGCCGCCACATCCTCGCGCCAGGGCATCAGGACCGGGGCGCCGGCGTTGACGACCACCACGGTGCGGGGGTTGGCGGCCGCGACCCGGGCGACCAGTTCGTCCTGGCGGCCGGGCAGCCGCAGGCCGGCCCGGTCCACGCCCTCGCTCTCCACCTCCTCGGTGGTGCCGACCACGACCACCGCGACCTCGGCGTCGCGAGCGGCCGCGACGGCCTGCTCGATCAGCTCCTCCGCGGAGGGGGCCGGCTCGGCGTGGCCGAGGGTGAAGGAGACCAGGCCGAAGCCGGCGAAGTCGCCCGCCTCCGGCATGGTGTACGTCAGCGTGACCGCGACCTGTCGGCCCTCGGCGAGGTCCAGTTCGACGCGGCGCTCCGGCGGGTTGAGGAAGGCCGCGGCCGGGTCCTCGCCCTCGGCGTGCAGCAGGCCGTCGAAGAGCACCTGGCCGTCCGCTTCCAGCCGGAACCGGCCGACGCCGCGGACGGCCAGCTGGTGCCGCCCGGCCGCGCCGGCGGTCAGGGTGCCGGTCAGCCGGACCTCGCCGAGGTCCTCGAAGGGAACTCCGCCGGGCAGGGCGCCGAGCCAGCGGACACCGCCGTCGGCCAGCGCGGTCGCGCCCAGGGAGTCCTCGGCGCCGCGTAGTTCGGCGCGGCACGGGAAGGCGGCCGGGGGGAGGAAGGTCCGTGGGTCGGCGCCGACCGCGTGGACCAGGCGGGTGCGGTCGCCCAGCGCGGTGCGCAGGCCGTCCAACGGGGTGACCAGCGCGGTCGGGAAGACCTGGGCGCTGCCGCCGCCGCCGATCCGGGGCTCGGCCGCGGCCGCGCCGAGCAGCGCCAGCGAGGCGGGGGCAGGATCCAGCGGCAGTACGCCGCCTTCGTTGCGCAGCAGGACGAAGGAGCGCGCCGCCAGCTCGCGCACCAGCGCCTCGCCGTCGATCGGCGCGGGCAGGTCCGCCGCCGGGACGGCGGCCGGCGCGCCGGCCAGCAGGCCGACCCGGGCGGCCAGCCGCAGGACCCGGCGGGCCATGTCGTCGACCACGGTCTCGGGCACCAGGCCCTCGTGGACGGCCCGCACCAGGTGCTCGCCGTAGACGGTGGCCGGGCCCGGCATCGCGATGTCGAGGCCGCCGAGCGCGGCCCGAACGGTGTCGCGGGCCCCGGTCCAGTCCGAGACCAGGATGCCGTCGAAGCCCCACTCCTCGCGCAGCACCGTGGTGTTGAGCTCGGTGTGCTCGCTCATGGTCGGGCCGTTGACGGCGTTGTACGCGGCCATCAGGCCCCACGGGTGGGCCTTCTTCACGATGGCCTCGAACGGCGCGAGGTACAGCTCGCGCAGGGTGCGCTCGTCCACCCGGACGTCGACGGTGTACCGGTCGGTCTCCGAGTCGTTGGCGACGAAGTGCTTGGGCGTGGTGCCGACCCCGCCGTCCTGGACGCCGGAGACCAGGGCGGCCCCGATCTCGCCGGTGAGCAGCGGGTCCTCCGAGTAGCACTCGAAGTGACGTCCGCCGAGCGGGCTGCGGTGCAGGTTGACGGTCGGCGCGAGGACCACGTGGGCGCCCTTGCGCCGGGCCTCCTGGGCGAGCAGCCGGCCGGCCCGGCGGACCAGGTCGAGGTCCCAGGTGGCGGCGAGCGCGGTCGGCGAGGGCAGGGCGACGGACGGGTCGTCCGGGGTCCACTGCTCGCCGCGCACGCCGGCCGGGCCGTCGGACATCACCAGCCGGCCGAGGCCGATCTCCTCGTCGGCCGGCAGCGACCACATGTCGGCCCCGGCGAGCAGGGCGACCTTCGCGGGCAGGTCCAGCCGTGCGAGGGCGGTCTCGACGGCGGCCGCACGCCGGGCGTCGGCGGTCACGGCGGTCTCCCTGAGGTTGTTCTCCTTGCGGTTCACGGTTCAGATCCACCCTTCCAGCGCGGCCATGAAGCCGGCGTGGTCGTCCCGGTGGACGGTGTGCCCGGCGCCCGGCACGGTGCGCACCTCGAAGCCGCGCCCGCGCAGCACCTCGGCGTCGGAGGGGGTCACCAGGAAGCTCCGGTCGGCCAGGACCACCAGGGACGGTACGGCGGGGGCGGCCGGCAGGCCGGCCTCCTGGCCGGGCATGGCCAGGGCGGAGTCCGGGTCCCAGACGGCGAGGGTGGCGAGCTCGACGTCGATGTCGGCCTCCTCCCAGCGCGGGTTGAGGGCGGCGACCTGGTCCCGGGTGGCGTTGCGGAACTCCACGAACATCGTCGGGTCGACCCCCTCGGCCTGCGCGAACTGCCAGGCCGGGTCGACGTAGACGGCGCGGGCCGGCTTCAGCCGTTCGACGGCGCGCAGCAGCGTGATGCCGCCGAGCGAGTGCCCGATGGCCAGCTCGGCCCCGGCGGGCAGGGTCTCGACCAGGTCCTCGGCGTAGGCGTCCAGGGCGTAGCGCTCCTGCGGGGTGTCACCGGTGCCGCGCGGGCTCAGCCCGTGGCCGCGCTGGTCGACGGCGATGACCCGGTAGCCGCGTTCGGCCAGGGCCGGGCCGATCCGCCGCCAGGTGCGGTGGTCGGACATGATGCCGTGCACCAGGATCGCGACGCGGTCTCCGGTGCCCCACTCGTGGGTGTGCAGCTTCATAGAGGAGAAACCTTTCTGGTGAATGACCGGAAGTTGGGCTAGCGGACGCCTCGGATCGGGCGGACCGCCAGGGCGCCGGCCGCCGCGAGTGCGGCGCCGAGCAGGAACAGGGGGGTGTAGCCGCCGAGGCCGACCACGGCGGAGGCCACGAAGGGCGCGACGATCTGCGGCCCGGCATTGGCGATGTTGAGGACGCCCATGTCGCGGGCGGCGTCCTCGGCCTTGGGCAGCACCATGGTGACCAGCGCGGTGTCGACGGCCATGAAGCAGCCGAACGCGAGGCCGTTGACGGCGGAGAAGACGATCATGGCGGGCCAGGTGGGGCTGATCACCGGGATCAGCAGGGCGATCCCGGAGAGCGCCGCCGAGAGCGAGACGAACAGCTTGCGGCGGTCCAGTCGGTCCGAGAGCACCCCGCCGACGACGGTGGAGACGGCCATGGCGACCGAGGAGACCGGGGTGAGGATCGCGATCGCGCCCTCGGGGGAGAGGCCGCCGGGCAGGTCGACGTGGTCCTGGAGGATGTACAGCTGGTAGCCGACGACGGCGAAGTAGCCGAGGACCAGCAGTGCCCGGCCGATGAACGCCCAGCGGAAGTCCGGCACGCGCAGCACGCCGAGGAAGGCCGCGGCCTGCTCGCGCAGCGGCGCGGGCTGCTTGGCGGGCATGCGGCGCTCGCGGGCGAGGCCGCTGAAGAGCGTGGCGGCCAGGGCGACCAGCAGTCCGAGCACGAGGTAGCCGGTGCCGACGCGGTCGGAGAAGGCGGAGGCCACCAGCACGCCGAGGGTGGAGCCGACCGGCAGGCCGAGTCCGACGGCGGCGGAGGCGGTGCCCCGGCGCTGCGCCGGGACGCGGTCGGGCACCACCGAGGTGAGCGCGGCCTGGTAGAAGTTCATCGCCGCCTGGCCGAGGCACCAGGCGATGCAGACCAGCAGCACCGAGTTCACGCTGCCGAGCAGGGCCATGGCGGCCACCGTGGCCAGGCCGCCGCCCAGGATCCACGGGTTGCGCCGGCCGGAGCGGTCGGACAGGGCACCGGCGAACGGGTTGAAGAAGGTGGCGAAGATCGCGGCCACGCCGCTGACCAGGCCGAGATTGGCCACCTTGGAGGCCGGGTCGAGGTGCTCGATGTGCAGCGGCAGCAGCACGCTGCCGACGCCGAGGTAGAGCGCGTACATCGCCGTGTTGCCGGCGAAGAGCAGCGGCAGCAGGCCGCGGGTGGCGGGCGCCGGGTCGTCCGTACGGACTCTCGGGCCGTCCTGCGGCACGTCGCGGGCGGGGGAAAGGGCCACATTGCCCTCCGGGAGGGAGTGCCCGGCGGTCGGGTGGGGACCGGGCGGCGGATCTGGAATCAGGTTACACGTGTAACGGTTACTCGTGTAACCAGCTGTTTAGCAGGGGATTCCACCCCACGGCCAGAGCCGGCCGTGAAAAGATTCGAACCGTTATGAACAGCGACCGCACCGAACCCAGCGCCCCGCCGCCCGCCAGCGCTCCGCCGCCCACCAGCGCCGATGTCGCCCGGCTGGCCGGCGTCTCCCGCGCCACGGTCTCCTTCGTGCTCAACAACACGGCCGGCGGCCGGGTCAGCGAGCAGACCCGGGCCAAGGTCAGGGCCGCCGCCGACGGGCTCGGCTACGTCCCGCACGCCGCGGCCCGCTCGCTGCGGGCCGGCCGCACGGGCCTGGTGCTCCTGGCCGGCGCCGCCGCACCGATCGGCCCGTTGTTCAGCGGCTTCCACCGTGAGCTGCAGGAGGCCCTGAACCGCCGGGGCTACACCGGGGTCCTGCACGGCTCCACCCCGGGCGGCGGCGAGGACGCCGCCCGTGCCTGGGCCGAACTCCGGCCCACGGCCGTGCTCTGCCTCACGCCCGGACTCACCCCCGACGGCGTGCGGATCCTGCGGCGCTCAGGCACCCGGGCGGTGGTCACCCTCGGGGCCCCGCCGGTGCCCGGCGCGCACGCGCTGACCATGGACCAGCGTGAGGTCGGCGTCAGTGCCGTCGCCCACCTGCTGGACCGTGGCCGCCGCCGGATAGGCGTCGTCATGCCGACCGACCCGGGGCTCGCCCTCTTCAGCGACCCCCGGCTGGCCGGCGCCCGGAGCGCCGCCGCATCGGCGGGCTCCGGTGCCCTGGTCGAGCCGCTGCCGCTGGACTACACCGAGGAGTCCGCCGCCGAACTCGCCGTCCGGTGCCGCGAACTCGCCCTGGACGGACTGTTCGGCTACAACGACGAGTACGCGATGCTCGCCCTGCGCGCCTTGCAGGACGCCGGTCTGGACGTCCCCGGGGCGGTGGCCCTGGTCGGTGCCGACGACCTGCTGCTCGCCCGGCTGCTGCGGCCCCGGCTGAGCTCGGTCCGGATGAGGCTGCCGTCCGGCGAGGAGCTGGCCGAGCTCGTCGACCGCGTGGTCGCCGACCCGGAGGCGCCCCCGCTCAGCCGGGACCTGATGACCATCGAGCTGATCGCCCGCGACTCCTCGTAGAACCCTCCTCGAACTTCCGTCGCCGGCCGGCGGGGACCGCCCCCGGGTGCGTGGACGCCCGGGGGCGGTGTGTTGACGGACCGTCGACGGCCGATCGCCGAAGGGCCGGCGGTGCGACCGGAAGGCTCCGAAGGGTGGGGTGGTCGCGGCTTGATGCCGTGACCACCCCACCCTTCGTCCTGCGGAGATCGTCTTCGTCGGCGACCTCGTCGGCTCAGGCGTCGAGTGGCGAACGATCACCGGGCTCACTTACGGCGCGGGTCTCGTCGGAGGACTGGGACACATCGGTTCCTCCGGCGGGAAAGGGGAAACGGCCCCACCGCCAACTGCGGTGGGGCCGCCTTCATTTCAGGAGCGGGGCGTCAGTGCCGGTGGCTCCGACGGCGGGAGGCGAGGACGAGGGCCGCGCCGCCGAGGACGACGGCGGCGCCGATGCCGCCGATCAGCGCGACCTGGCTGCCCGTCGCGGCGAGGCCGCCGCCACCGTTACTGCCGGCGCCGGCGCCCGGCTGCTGCGTGCCGGTGGGCGCCGGGTGGGAGCTGTGGCTGCCGGTCGCCGTCGCCGAGGGCGAGGACGTCGGGGACGGCGTCGACGTGGTCACCGTCACCGTGGCGGTGCACTCGCCGGCGGCCGGGCCGGCCGGGCAGTTGCCGCCGGGGCGGTCGGACACCACGGTGTTGCGCAGCGTGTGGTCCCCGGCGGCCGGGTCCTTCACCTTCACCGTGTACGTCACCCGGGCGCTGCCGCCGACCGGCAGGTCGCCGGTCCAGCCGAGCACCGGCTGGGTGTAGGACACCTTGCCGGAGGTGGCGGTGGCGTCACCGTTGTACGTGGCGTCGTCGAGGACGGCGCTCAGGTCGTCGGTGACGTTCAGCCCGGTGATCGGGGCGTTCCCGGTGTTGGTGATGTCCACCTGGTACTTCACGGTGTCACCGGGCAGGGCCTGGGCCTTGTCGGCGGTCTTGGCGAGCCGGTAGCCGGCGTGCTCGGAGACGGTGTTGCGCACGGTGTTGCTGGTGCGCTGCTGGTCGCGGCCGGTCTGGGCGCCGCGGTAGGCGAGCGAGGAGGTGTTGTCGAGCTTGGTGCCCGGCGCGAGCCCGGCGTCGACCCGGGCGCGGAAGGACACGGTGGTCTCGGCGCCCGGCGCGAGGTCGGCGGCGGCGCAGGTGACGTTGCGTCCGTTGGCGGTGCAGCCGGGGCCGGAGCCGTCGACGTAGCTGGTGCCGGCGGGCAGCGCGTCGGTCAGGGTGACGCCGGTGGCGGTGTCGAGGTCGGCGGTGCCGCCGTCCTTGTGCCGGTTGGCGACGGTGAAGGTGTAGGTGATCTCGGCGCCGGGGTCGACGGTGCCGGGCGGGTTGTTCGTGGTGGAGCCGGCCGGCTTGTTGGCCTTGGTGATCTGCAGATCCGGTTCGAGCGCGTCGACGGCGAGCCAGGCCGCCTGCGGGTGCAGCGCGTCGCCCGCGCCGTTGATCCGGAGCACGGCCTGGGTGCTGCCGGCGGGGATCTTGCCGGTGACGTCGATCATCCGGGCGTCGTAGCCGTAGTTGTTGACCGGCGCGGGGTCGCGGGTCGTGATGTTGCTGCCCGTTCCGTTCGGCGCGACCTGGTCGATCCGGCTGCTGAAGGCGTTGTCGGTGGCGACGCCGGCGGGGCCGGGCATCGACAGCAGCGTCAGGTTGTCGGTCGAGGAACCGACCAGCAGCTGGTCGCCCTGGATCGGTGCGTCGCCGTCGCCGACGGTGACCCCCATGGTGGCCCGCGGGGCCGTGGCGGGCGTGTGGATGCCGGAGAGGGTGAGCGTCGCCAGGTTGTCGGGGTGGCGCAGCAGCTGGAAGCCGTCCCAGACCTGGAGGTAGCGCAGCGGCTCCGCCTGGTTCTCGTAGGCCACCACCAGTGACCAGCCGCCCCAGCAGCCCACGTTGTTGCCGCCGTGATTCTGCGCGGAGGAACGTCCGGCGCACGCCTGGATGTTCGCGACGGTGTAGTTGCCCGGGCCGGCGGCCTTCACCTGGGCGGTGACGTCCTTCACGCCCGCCCCGGCGAGCAGCGGCTCCGGCGGGTTGCCGCCGACCTTCTGGTCGAACCAGTCGTAGGTGTCGGCGGTGAGCTGCTCGTAGGAGGAGCCGCCCGGGACCTTCCAGGACACCTTGTTGCCGGTGTCGATGTCCCCTGAGGTGCCGCCCGCGTTGCTGGTGTTGGTCGGGTTGAACTGCCAGTACAGACGGGCCGACAGCACCTGGGACCCGGCCGGGATCGTCAGCTGCGCGGAGGACGCGTTGTTGCCGGGCGCGTTCGGGTCGGTCTTCACGTACTTGGTGCGGTTGTTGTTGGTGCCCTCGGTGTCGTTGCAGACCGAGCCGTCGCTGTCGTCGCAGGTCAGCACCGAGTTGGACGCCATGGTGAGGTTGCCGTGCGCGAGCAGGTCCACCGTCGGGGCCGGGCCGATCGGCCGCTGGGCGCCGGTCCCCCGAGCGGCCTTGCCCGCCGGGGCCTTGTCCGCGGTCGTGGCGGCCGACGCCGACGGGGCGACGAGCGCCGCGGACGGGGCGAACGCGAGCGCCGAGGCGGCGAGAACCCCGAGGACCGCCCTGCCGGGCAGGCGCCGGGACCGGCGTTCGGCTGCCGGGCGTTCGCCGCCGGTGGCGGAGGATATGCGGTCTCTCATGGGGGACTCCAGGAGTTGTTCGGGGGTTCAGGAGGGTGAGGGTGTGCCCTCCGGGAGGAATCATGACGATACGTCCGGATTCGACCGGGCCCAATAATATGTCACATTCCTTTGTTCATCGCTCAACAGTTTCGCCGCAGCCACTGAGCGGGAGTCCGGGAGAGCCCGGTGGCCGCGCCAGATCCCTTGGCGTCGGTATGACGAGATGAGCGGCGAACGCGCGATCGACCCCGTCGACACCCGCGACCGCGCCGCGCCGACCGCCGCCGTGGCGGCCGGCGCGGAGCCCAAGTGGCCGATGTTCCGGGGTCATCGGGAGCAGCGCGACGGGGAGCTCGGGGCCGGGGAGCTGAGCCGGCGGTGGCCCGCGCACCCGTTCACCGTCAACGGCGTCGAGTACGACCGCCGAGCACTGGACGACGGCGGCAAGGCCCGGATGTTCGGCGACGAGAAGACGCCCGCCCGGACCCTCGCGGCGACGAGCCCCGCCGAGGCCGAGGAACTGGGCCGCCAGGTCCGGGAGTTCGACGGCGCGACGTGGAACGCCGGGCGGTTCGAACCGGTCGTCGCGGGCAACGTGATGAGCGACGCGGAGTGGGCCGTCGTGCGGGACGCGATGCCCGCCGTCGGCCGGCTTGTCGAGCCAGGCCGGTATCTCGTCCGGCAGGTGCGGATGGACCGGATCCAACCGGAACCTCAGGGGTCGTCACGCCTCCGAGGAAGCCGAACAGGATCGCCGCACGGGAAGTCCACGAAGCTCGCGAACAGGCCCGCCACGAGCACTCGTCCCAGCGCATTCCCGTCGAGCACGCTCTCGCCGACCACAAGCGACGGAAGAGCCCGGCCGGCTGGACCCACCGCCGCGACACCCTCCCAGCCACCTACCGCGCTGTCGCCGGTCTCGTTTCCGACCGCTTGTCCTTGCAGGCGGCGTCGAGACAACACATCGTTCTTCTGATGGCATCGGAGATGGTGGTCGGTTGCGACAGGGCCCGGCCGCGAACGGCCGAGCCCTGCCCACGGTGGTGCGCAGGCCGGCTCAGCCGGCGGGGGCCAGCCGCCACTTCTGGCTGTCGCTGTCGTCGTAGCCCCACTGGTGCACGACGCCGCCGTCGTCCCGGCTCTTGCCCTTGACGTCGAGGTACTTGCCGCTGCCGACGCACTGGAGCCGGAAGACCCCTTCGCCGACCTCGGTCACCTTCCACTGCTGGGCGCCGGAGCCGTTGCCCGGCCACTGCTGGACGCGCGCGCCGTCGTCCCGGCTCGCACCGCTGACGTCGAGGACCTTGCCGCTGGAGACGCTGGTCAGCGTGTACACACCGTCGCCGACGGCGGCGAGCGTCCAGCGCTGGTTCGCGCCGCCGTGGCCGGTCCACTGGACCACGGAGCCGTCACCGGTGGCATCCAGAGCCTTGCCGCTGCCCACGTTGGTGAGCGTGTACGTGCCCACCGCCGGGCTGCGCCGGCCGGTGGGAGTCGACGCGGAGGACGCGGCGACCGGGCCGGCGGCGGGCAGCCGGACCAGCGAACCGCCCTTGATCAGGAAGATGTCGCCGGTGCTGCCGGGCACCGCGAGGGCGGCGCTGAGGCCGGAGGTGAAGTCGGTGCCCTGCAGTCCGGGCCAGCCCTCGACGATGGGGGCGGGGCCCGCGGTGACGCTCTGCCGTGCGGTGTCGTAGACGAGGAAGGCGTCGCCCCGGAAGAGGTACACCTCGCCGGCAGTGCCCGGCTTGTTCGCCGCGGCGTCCACGCCGGCGGTGAAGGCGGTGCCCGCGAGGCCCGGCCACCCTGGCTCGATCCTGCCCGGGTCGCCGACGGCCGCCTCGGGGGAGGTGTCGGTCCGGTAGCGCCCGTGGTTCTCCCGCTTGAACAGGTACACCTCGGTGTCGCTGCCGGGCACCACCACACCCGCGTCCGGTGCCTCGCCGCGGACGAGGAGGCCCACGCCCCGCCAGCCGAGATTGCTCGGACGGAGGGTCAGCACGTCGGTGGCGATGTCGTAGCGCAGGTACCGGCCGTCCTTGAACAGGTAGACCTCGGAACCGCCGGGCTTCGGGCAGGCCCCGTGCACACCGTCCTCGAAGGTGAGGTTGCGCAGGGCGGGCCAGGCGTCGACGAGCTTGCGGACCCGCGGCGCGTTCAGCGGCGTGACCTGCCACTTCTGCGCGTCGGTGTCGTTGTCCGCCCACTGCTGGACGTTGGCACCGGCGGCCTTCGAACCGCCGTCGACGTCCAGGGCCTTGCCGCTGAACACGTTGACCAGGGTGTAGTGGCCCGTGGCCGGGCGCAGCCGGAGCCGCCACTTCTGCGAATCGAGGTCGAGGGCCTGACGCTGGTGGACGTTGGCGCCATCGGTCTTCTTGACGTCGTCGCCGCCGGCAACGTCCAGTCGCTTGCCGGTGGCCTGGTTGGTGAGGGTGTAGATGCCGTCACCCAGGGGCGCGAGCCGCCACTGCTGGGCCTGGGAGTCACCGGGCTCGCCCTGCTGGACGTTGGCGCCGTCAGCCGGTGAGGCCTCAGCGACTTCGAGGGCCTTGCCGGAGCCGACGTTGACGATGGTGTAGGTGCCGGCGCCGAGCCGGGCGGTCTCCGGGCCGGGTTCGAAGACCTGCACCGAGGAGACGGCGTCGTTCATGTCGCCGACCTCCTCGTCGCTGAAGAGGTAGGGGCGGATCGTCCGCTCGTGGACGACCAGCTTCTCGGCCGCCGAGAACGAGACGCCGATCCTGCGGCCGCCGTAGTCGGCGTCGTCGTACAGCGCGATGTTGTGCCCGGTGCGGTTCACGTACGAGGAGGCCCGGTCGTTGAACCCGACGTCCTTCAGGTTCGTGACCGAGGCGTCGCCGATCAGGATGTCCGCCGGGCCGTTCTTGTTGAACCCCACGTCGTCGTACAGCGCCCAGTAGCCCTGCGGACACGCGTCCACGCCCTTCCCACGGATGATCCGCACCGTCATGCCGCCGTTGTCCCCTTCGCTCGAAGACGCCCCGGCAGCCTGCCAGGGCGCACCGATGCTAGGTGGATCAACACCCCGCCCTGGTGGAAGTGATCCACAACTGGCCGGAACCAGGCCCCTGTTGTCCGAGGCACTTCGTGTGCCAAGGGGTTCTGCGAGGAAATGGCCCGAACAGGGGCTCGACATCCGGACGACTGTCGAGTTCCTGCGGCCCGCGGTCGCGGCGGGTCCCGGGCCGTCAGCTCAGCAGGTTGTGCGGTTCGATGCCGTCGGCGTCGACCCAAGGGGTAGCCCCTCGTACTCGCGCAGGCTCGCCCGTGACGCGAAGGGCCTGCCGATCCGCATGGCCAAGCCCCTCACCCGCACCCCGCACACCCTGCGAGTGGTGGACCCCCGCACCCTCCCCACCGACCTGCGGGCCTGCCACCACACCGCCGAGACCCGCGTCGGACAGCCGGTCTCGCTCCTGGACGCCACCACGGACCTCGGCGTTCCCGTCTACTGGGCCTACACCCCCGCCGCCGCCGGAACACCGGCGCGCATCCGGGGCGCGGGCGCCTCCCTCTCGCCCCGCTGCGCCGCCGAACGCGCCCTGACCGAGCTCGTCCAGATCCACAGCACCGCCACCGCGCTCGCGGTCCGCCCCGCACCGGGGCACACCCGGCGCCATCCGGCCCTTCACCGCTGCCACCTGGCCGACTTCTCCGCCGCCCTGCCGCACGCCACCGTCATCCCTTTCGCCGACCGGCCCGCCCCGGCGACCCCGCGGGCCCACCTGGCGGTGCTGCTCCGGACCCTGTCCCGCCGGGGCTTCACCGCCTACGCCCGCCGGCACCACGTCGGCGCGCACCTGGCCGTCGTCAACGTCGTCGTTCCCGGCCTGGAACGTTTCGTCCTCGTCACCGACGGCCAGCTCGTCCTGCCGGGACGACGAGGCCTCGACCGCCACCGGCAGCGGCGGGCTGCGACGACACCGAGGCAGGTCCTTCCCTCCGCCCCGCCCGACCAGAATCGGTGACCATGACCAGCGCCTCCTTCAGGCGAAGCCCGCGCCGCAGCCGGGCGCGTCGCCGCTCGTCCTGCTCGGCCTGGGCGACGACTTCCACCATGTGGTCGGGCAGGTAGGCCCGCGCGTTCGGCACCGATCCGGCGGCGGCCGTCGACCACCAGGTGGCGAGCTGCTGCCGCAGCTCGCCACCTGGCAGGACGCGATCGGCGAGCCAAGCAGCGCCATCACCGCAGCCGCGCAGGACCGGCAGCTGCCCGGGTAGGCCGCCGACGCCGGCCACACCAAGGATGTCCACTGGCACCAGGCCCACCAGGCGCCGCTGGAGTCCATCACTCGCCACCACCACGGCCCCTGCCCGACGGGGAACCGGACGGCCGGTCGTGGTGATCACCAGCACCCGGAGCACGGAAGAATGGGGCAGGTGACCAGCAGCCAGCCCCTGCCCCGGGGCCTCACCGCCCTGATCCCCGACGCCCGCGCCCAGGCCACCCCCGGCGAGCGCGCCACCTCCCAGCTCCTCCACCTGCGCGAGGCCACCGTCCCGGTGCCTGTCCTCGCCGCGGCCGCCGAGCTGATCGCCCCGCAGCTCAAGGACCCGGACCCGGTGACCCAGGACGCGGCCGCCGCCGTCCACGCCCGCCTGCTCGCCGCCATCGAGGGCGCCGCCCCCGGCCGGTAGCCGACCGCCGCGAGAAGCACGTCGCGGTAGTGGTGGTCGAAGAACAGGACGGCCTGAAGGTCGAGCCGCCGCACGCCGCAGACCCCGAGCTGTACCCGGAGCGGATCCGGGCGGACTGGCTCAAGGGCGAACACGCCGACGAGCGGCGCGCCCGGGTACTCGCCGAGTTCGCGCGCAGCGCGCGACGGGCCGTGCTGTCGACTGCCGGGTCCTGGGCGAGGGGGTCGACATCCGGGCCGTCGACAGCGTCGCCCTGTTGGACCCGAAGGGGGCACCGCACGACATCGTGCAGGCGATCGGGCGGGCGCTGCGGCAGCAGCCGAGCGAGGGGAAGCCGGAGTCGCTGATCGTCCCGGTGTCCTCAAGGAAGGTGAGCGGTCGCAGGACATGGGTCCGTGGTGACCCGGTGGCGGGCCCAGATGGTCCTGCTTTCCGCTCAGGGCATGCCAGTGGCGAAGATCGCCGACGTGACGTTCACCAGCGCTGACCGCCCGGATCGCCCCTCGGTGTTCACCAGCCGTCGGTGAGCCGGAAGGGGCGTGTGAAGGAGGCTCCGCCCGTGTTGACCCACTCGTGGAGGACGCCGTAGGTGTCGTTGCGGGCGATGAGGTCGGCGTGGCCGGTGCCGCGGAAGTTCCCGGCGACCGTCTGGGAGAACGGGCCCCAGCCGTCGGTGACGAGGACGCGGCTGCCGAAGGTGCCGTCCCCGTTGCCGGGCCACAGGTAGAGGTTGCCCGTCGAGTCCTCCCGGGCCATCAGGTCGGCGTGGCCGGTGCCGCGGAAGTCGCCGGCGACCGTCTGGGAGAACGGGCCCCAGCCATCGGTGACGAGGACGCGGCTGCCGAAGGTGCCGTCCCCGTTGCCGGGCCACAGGTAGAGGTTGCCCGTCGAGTCCTCCCGGGCCATCAGGTCCGCGTGACCGGTGCCGCGGAAGTCGCCGGCGACCGTCTGGGAGAACGGGCCCCAGCCGTCGGTGACGAGGACGCGGCTGCCGAAGGTGCCGTCCCCGTTGCCGGGCCACAGGTAGAGGTTGCCCGTCGAGTCCTCCCGGGCCATCAGGTCCGCGTGACCGGTGCCATGGAAGTCGCCGGCGACCGTCTGGGAGAACGCGCCCCAGCCGCCCGTCAGGTCGATCCTGGCGGCGAAGGACCCGTCTCCCAGCCCTGCCCACTCGTACAGGTGCCCGTCCGAGTCGTCGCGGGCGACGAGGTCGCCGCTGCCCTTGCCGTGGAAGGCTCCGGCCGTCGTCTGGGAGAAGGTGTGGGAGGGCCTGGTCGGAGCGGGCCGCGGGGCGAGGACCTCGGCAAGGGCCGCGTTTCCGTTGGTGGTGAAGTGCAGGTGGTCGGAGGAGACGTAGCCGGCGAACGCGGCGCTCGGGTTGATCGGGTCGCGGGTCGCCTCGTCGAAGTCGTGGAAGCCGTCGATCTCCGTCGTCGTGCGGATCCAGCTGTTCACGCATCGGCGCACCCGGTCCCGGGCGACGGTGTAGTCGCCGTAGCCCTGGAAGGCGGGGATGGTGGCCACGGTGAAGCGGAGCCCGGCCGCGTGCGCGCGCGAGGCCAACTGCCGGATCCCCGACACGATCGCGGTGTCGGAGGCGTCGTCCATCGTGATGTCGTTGATGCCCTCGTACAGCACGACGCTCCGCACGCCGGTCTGGGAGAGCACGTCCCGGTCGAAGCGGTTGAGCGCGCTCTGGCCGAACCCGACGCGTCCTCCCGTCCCGTCGGTGAGGATCCGGTTGCCGGAGATGCCCTTGTTGACGATGCCCTCGGGTGTCGGCTGGGCCCTGAGGGCGCGCCCGTAGTCGTCGGTCCAACGGGTGTTGGAGTCCTGGTAGGTGTGCCCGCCGTCGACCTGCGAGTCGCCGAGGGCGACGACCGTCCCGTCGCTGCCGGCGGCCGTGACGTCCAGACCGCTGAGGTAGGCCCAGTAGTCGTACCTGGCCGGGAGGTTGGCGCCGTCGGTGTCCTGGCTGTGGTCGGCGCCGTCGCCGGGAGCGGAGGTGTAGGAGGTGGTGAGCGTGTAGGGGTGGTAGGGCGCGGTGGTGATCCCGTTGGGGAGCCAGAGGCTGACCAGCAGGTTCTCGTCCGCGGCGACCGGGAAGGCGGTGGGGTCGCTGTAGATCTCGCCGCCGGGCGGGATGACGGCCTGGCCGGATCCGCCGAACGTCAGGGTGACGGGCGTGGCGGTTGCCGTGGCCGGGTTCCCGTTCCGGGCCGCGGTCCCGTCCTGGGCCGCGATGGTGACGTGCCCGATGGTCACCGGGTCCGGGCTGAAGGTGTTCGCCAGGCGGATCCGGGCGGAGCTGCCGCCGATGCTGGTGTGGATGACCATGCGCAGCGTCTGCCGGCCCGTCACGCCCGAGGACGCGGGTGGTCCTGCCAGGCTCATGGCGGTGCCCCAACTCCCGGTCCAGGCCGAGGACGCGGGACGGGGTGCGCTCGGGCCGGACGCCGGCGCGGCAGCCAGCGGCCCGCAGCCGGTGGTCGCGTACGCGGGGGCCGTGGGCGGCAGGGTGACGAACGCGCCGACGACGACAGCGGCTGCCGTCAGGGCGGACAGGCGGCCCCGCGGCGGGCGGTGGGCGACGTGCACAGGAATCCTTTCGCTGGGTACGGAAAACCCTTTTCCCGCGCGGTCCAGGCGACGGACAATTGCGGCGCCGCCTTTCCCGGGCGAGGAGATTCGATAAAGCGGCGAGAACTCTCGGAGCTCGTCAGCCACCCACGATGCAATCACTCCCGGCCCGGAGTCCGCCATGCGGAACACCAGGCGGAAAGCATGGGGAAGCTCCCGCAGAAACCGCGCCACCAGGCATGATCCGCCGGTGGCGCACGGTTCGACGGAGGGGCGGATTTGTCCGGGACCGAACCGGATGATCGGGAAACGGACAGCTTGGCCTGATCGTACGTCAGCCGACTGTTGCGCCCGGCGGATTTGCGATATACCGTCTCGGGCATTTCCTGCTCGACAATCCGCCAATCACCTCCTGGCGTGATCACCTGCCGACTTCGAATTAGGGGCAATCACATGGCAATCGGACGACGGCGACTCCTCGCCTCCCTCGCGGTCACCGCCCTCGCCGCACCGGTCCTGGCCAAGGGGACCGCGACCCGCGCCGCCGCGGCCACGGCCACGGGCACGGCTCTGACCGCCGACTCCGGGCCGCTGTTCATGCAGGTCGTCGCGCACGAGGACGACGACATCCTGTTCATGAACCCGGACCTGTCCAACGCGATATCCAACGGCACGCCGTCCGTCACGGTGTTCGTCACCGCGGGGAACATCACCGGTGACCCGTGTTCGGGCTGCGGGGACCCCGCCGGCGACCCGCTGCGCACCTGGAACCGCCAGATGGGCGCCGTCAACGCCTACTCCCGGATGGCCGGGGTCGGCGACACCGACCCGAACACCGACGAGATCGGGCACTGGATCGTCGAGGCGTGGACGGTCGCGGGCAAGCAGGTCGAGCGGTACATGCTCAGGGACCGGTCGGTACACCTGATCTTCCTCAACCTGCACGACGCCGGGCTCGCCGACGTGCTGAACGGCGGCACCGACACCACGGTCGTCCCGAAGGGCAGCCCGATGTCCGGGCCGTCGACCTACACGGCGGCGGACGTCGTCGAGGTGCTGCGGCAGATCATGGTGACGTACCGGCCGACCGTGCTCCGGGCCCAGGACGAACTCCCGGACACCCGCTACAAGGGCGACCACTCGGACCACATCTCCGCCGCGAAGTTCGCCGGCGTGGCGGCGAGCCAGTACGGCGGCTCGCTGATCCAGGTGAACTACCGGGACTACAACATCAGCGACTGCCCGGTGAACCTCGACCCGGCGACGGTCGACACCAAGGGCGTGTTCGTCTCCGAGTACGCCAGCCACGACCACTCGGGGAGCTACGAGACCGCCTGGTTCTCCCGGATGTACTACCGCTGGTCGCGGGGCACCTCCTGGGCCGGGCTGAACCAGGACGGCCGACCGCAGGTCTTCGTCGTCCGGGCCGGCTCCCTCTACACGTACTGGCGCAACTCCGACGGCAGTTGGGGCGGCCCGGCACGGTTCGCCGACCCGGGCGGCCGGCTGGCCCCGGGCATAGCCGTCGGCACCAACGCGGACGGCCGGATGGAGGTCTTCGCCCGCCGCCTGACCGACCACCACATCATCTCCGTACCGCAGATCGCCCCCAACGGCGTGTGGCGGAACAGCTGGGCCGACCTCGGCAACCCCAACGCCGGGCTCAACAACGCGGACCAGGTCGGCGTGCCCGCGGTGGCCTCCTCCCAGGACGGCCGGTTGGAACTCTTCATCAAGAACGGCGGCGGCGGCCTCAGCGCGATCCGGCAGACCACCCCGAACGGTGCCTGGACGACCACCTGGGAGGACCTGCGCGGCACCGACATCCAGGACCCGGTCACCGCGATCCGCAACGGCGTCGGGAGGATCGAGGTCTTCGCCAGCACCCGCGCCGAGGTCCTCAACTGGTGGCAGACCGCCCCGAACGACGCCATCAACGGCCCGGTCACGATCCCGAACGCCCGCCCGGCGAGCCCGCCCAAGGCCGCGCTCGACCAGGACGGCCGCATCGAACTCGCCTACCGCGAGGCCGGCACCGGCGCGATGCTGGTCAGCTACCAGACCCAGCCCGGCGGACCGTGGAGCCAGTCCCCGGCCAACCTCGGCGGCCACGCGGGCGTGGGCGAGCCGGCGATGGCCACCCTCCGTGGACAGGTCGTCCTGTTCGAGCGCAACGGTGGTGGCGGCGTGAGCACCACCGCCCAGACCGCCCCGAACGCCGGCTACGGCGCCTGGCAGGACCTCGGCGGCACCGTCCTCGACTACCCGACCGCGATCGTCGGCAGCGGCGATGTCCTCCACGTGTTCGCCATCGGCACCGACGGCCGCGTCTACGTCCGTGCGGGCACCTCGGCCACCGGCTTCGGCGGCTGGCAGGGCCTGCCGCTCTGACCGCAGGTCTCGCCGGCCGGTCGGGAGCAGTTCCGACCGGCCGGCGGGCCCCAGGTCGGCGGGCCTCGTGTGGCGGGGTGGGCCGAAAAACCGGTGGGAGCGCTCCCACGCCGTGTAGGATGGCCGCCCCCGAGAATGCGCAAGCATGTCTCCCGAACAGTCGACCTCGTGGATCACTTCCGTCGCCCCGTTCCGGACGATCGCCCGGTGAGCCACGCCGGAGTGTGATCATGCCCCGAACTGAACGGCCGGGTCCCGGAACCGCCCGGTCCGGCGCGCGACCCACGGTGGAAGACGTGGCCGCTCGCGCGGGAGTCAGCCGGGGAACGGTGTCCCGAGTCATCAACGGTTCGCCGAAGGTGAGCACCGAGGCGAGGGAGGCCGTGGAGCGCGCCGTCGCCGAACTCGGTTACGTACCCAACCAGGCGGCACGGTCCCTGGTGACCTCGCGGACCGATGTCATCGCCCTGGTCGTCCCGGAAAGCGCGGCGCGGCTGAGGTCGGAACCGTACTTCTCGGACGTCATCACCGGGATCTCCGACGAACTCGCAGCGACCGACCTGCAGTTGCTGCTGGCCCTGGTCCGCAACGAGGACGAACGCGAGCGTCTGACGCGCTACCTCACCGCGCGTCGGGTCGACGGTGTGCTCCTGGCCTCGGTGCGTCAGGACGACCCGCTGCCCGACCTCCTTGAATGGCTGGAGATGCCGACCGTGCTGGGCGGTCGCCGTTCCGAGCGGGAACCGCTGAGCTATGTCAACGCCGACAACGCGGGCGGGGCCCGGGCGGCCGTCCGGCACCTGGTCGCGCGCGGCAGTACCAGGGTGGCCACCATCACGGGGCCGCTCGACATGGAGGCGGCCGGAGCACGCCTGGCGGGGTACCGGGAGGCGCTCGCGGAGGCCGGCCTCCCCTTGGAGGAAGCACTCGTCGCCCACGGAGACTTCACCGAGGCGGGGGGCTACGCGGCGATGCGCGAACTCCTGGCCGGAGCGCCCACCCTCGATGCCGTGTTCTGCGCCTCCGATCTGATGGCCGTGGGCGCGTTCCGGGCGCTGCGCGAGGCAGGGCGGCGCGTGCCGGGACAGGTGGCAGTCGTCGGGTTCGACGATTCCGTTATCGCCCGGAGCACCGAGCCGCCGCTCACCAGTGTTCGCCAACCGATCGAGGCGATGGGGCGGTTGATGGTTCAGCTGTTGCTCGAAGAGATCGCCGAACCCGGCCGGCCGCGTCGCCAGGTGACCCTTCCGACCGAACTGACGGTTCGGGCCTCGGCCTGACGGGCTCGGACTGGCGGACTCTGCCTGACGGTTTCGTCCTGGCGGATTCGGTCTGAGAGATCATCAAATTCCGTTGTCCTTTCATGGGCTCCTGGCGGGTGTCGCGACCGACCCGGAGGTCAGGGGCTGCTACGCTCCCCATCGTGGGAGCGCTCCCACACGCCAAGATGTGGAAGCGCGCGTTCGGTAGGAAGGGGGGGCGGATGTCCGGGGGTGACGTGCCGAAGGCACAGCAAGGGGATGCGGCATTCGGGGGGATGCTGAGGGCGCTTCGTCATGCAGCGGGACTCACGCACGAGGAACTCGCCCGGCGTTCCCAGGTCAGTGTGAGGACGATCAGCGACATCGAGCGGGGCCGGGTGCGCCGACCGCATCGCCGTTCGGTCCAGCAACTCGCGACGGCGCTCGGCCTGGGGGCTTCGCGCTTGGAGGGGTTTCTCCGTGCTGCGCGGGCCGTTCCCGGTAGCGGGATCGATCAGCCGGACGGGAGCCACCGTGGGACGCCAGCCGCCGAGGTGATGGACGAGCAGCCGTCCGCGGTGGTCGTGATGGTCGTGCCGTTGACGGCGATCGGTGAGAGCGGTCCGTGCTGTCGGCGCCGTCGGCGCTGTCCGCAGCCCCGCCCCGCCCGACCCCAGCACCAGGGCGGGGCCCGGCCGGGCGCACCCGATCACCGCGCCCAACCGCGCACCCGGTAGAACGCCGACTCCGGTAGAACGCCGGCTCGTTCCGCAGGGGAGGAGGTTCCTCCGGGCTCCCACAGAGCGAAGCGTGACGGCCTCCCGTCACGCCGCCGTCCGACCGGCGGCCACCACCCGGGGGGGGGGGGGGGGGGGGGGGGGGCGGCGGGGCGGGGGGGGGGGCGGGGGGGGGGGGGGGGGGGGGGGGGGGGGGGGGCCCGCGCGCGCGGGGGGGGGGGGGCGCGCCCGCCCCCGCCCCCCCCCCCCCCCCCCCCGCCCCCCCCCCCCCCCCGCCCCCCCCCCCCCCCCCCCCCCCCCCCCCCCCCCCCCCCCGGGAGCGGGGCGGGTGGACGGACGGGTCGGGCCCGCGCACCGGTGGCGGCTTCAGCCCCCGACCCGGCGCGGACTCTTCGGTCCAGGCCCCCTGAAGGTCAGGGCAAGGTCCAGAACTGGGTCGTGACGAGGTAGAAGACGGCGGCCCAGAACGCGGTCACCCCGGCGACGATGCCGAGGCCGACGCGGTTGTTCCTCCCCGCGGGCTCGCCCGGCGGGGGCCGCAGCCACCGCTTGAGCAGCCGGTTCACGTAGAAGGGCATCGTCAGGAAGCTCATGGTGAAGCTCGACAGCAGGTTGCCCACCAGCAGTCCGATCCAGAGCGGCATCTTCAGCGGCGAAAGGGCGAGCGTCAGCAGCACGACGGTCGGGTACAGGCCGACCCACACCGCGATGGCGGTCTTGGTTTCCGACGGCGGCGGCACCTCCTTGCCGTTCTCCTCGAAGGCGAACCAGCTGCCGAAGGAGTTGTCGATCGTCCGAAGTCTGAACTCGTTGAACCTGCTGCCCTCGGCGAGAAGCTTCCGCCGCGCGCCTGACGTCAGCCAGGCGTCGAGGTGCTCGGCACTGTCGAACCGGTACAGGGTGGTCCACTCGTCCTGGAGCCCCTCGACCGGGCGGAAGAGCTCCGTACCGCGAAAGCCCTCGAACGTCCGCTCCTCCTGACTCATCCGCCGCTGCCAGTCGAGAAACTCGTCGACGTGGTCGGGGTGGACACGGTGGGCGACCACGACGGTCACGAGCGGATCCGGTGCCTGCACGCCGCCTCTGACGACCTGCTGGGTTCCCGGACCGTCGAAGTACCCGCTGCCGGCGTCGAGCAGGCGCTGCCTGGTCGCGCTGTTGATCCATGCCTGCAGATGGGCTATCGAGTCGAACCGGTAGACGACGATCCAGTCGGGCTGCCGGGACGTCGGCGGGGAGACCTCCGCGCCGAGGTAGCCGGGGTAGTCGGCGGCGGCGGCGTTGACGTCCTCCTGCCACGTCTCGTACTCGCGCTCCAGCCCCGGCCGGACCTTCAGACCGATGATGGCCGTCGCCGCGGCGTCCCCGTCCCGGGGCTTCACGGTGTTCCTTTCGATCCGGCCGCCGTCGACACCGGACTGGCTTCGTTCAGCCGACCGAAGATCCGTTCCGGGGTCAGCGGCAGCGCGCGGTAGCGGACGCCCGTGGCGTCATGGAGCGCGTTCGCCAGGGCGGCGGCCACCGGGTTGATACAGCATTCCGCCATGCCCTTCGCGCGCATCGGCCCGACCGAGTCGGAGGACGCCACCAGGAGCACGTCGGTTCGGGGAACGTCGGCGTAGGTGGGGATGCGGTAGTTGCGGAGGTTCGGGTTGACCATGACACCGCTCGCGTCGATCTGGTGATTCTCGGTCAGCGCGAAGCCGATGCCCTGGGCGACACCGCCGTCCACCTGTCCCCGGACCTGTGCGGGGTTGACGACCTCGCCGGCGTCGGTGGCCTGCACGCTGTAGAGGATGCGGATCTCGCCGGTCACCCGGTGGACGGCGATCCGGAATCCCTGCGTGTTGGAGGTGACGCTTCGCGGCGAGCCGTAGCCCTTGCGGGCGGCGGTGAAACGGATTCCGCGCGCGCGGGCCAGGGCGACGAGGTCCGCCAACGACACGCGCTGCTCGCCGCAGACGACGCCGTCGTCGTCCATCGAGCACATCACGACGTGGACGCCCGTGTGGGCGGCGGCGAACTCCAGGATCCGGTCCCGCACCGCGTTGGCCGCACGGAGGACGGCGTTGCCCGCCACGAAGAGTCCCGCGCTCGCGAAGGCGCCGGTGTCGAACCCCGTGCGGTCGGTGTCGGACTGCACCAGGCGGATCCGCTCCGGCGTCGTGCCCAACTGGTTGGCCGCGATCTGGACATGGGCGGTCGAGGTGCCCTCGCCGAACTCGACCGTCCCGACGGCCAGCTCGTACACCAGGTCGTCCCCGAGCGTGACCCAGGCCTCCGAGATGTGCTCGGTCGGGGGCGCGGTCTCGTGCAGGGAACTCGCCACTCCGGCCCCGACGAGCCAGTCGGGCCCCGGTGACGGCTCGTGAGCCGTTCGGGCCATCGCGGTGTCCACCAGGTCGATGCACCTGGCGAGGCCGTCCTCGGTGAACATCACGTCGTCGGGTCCGTCGTGCAACGCGACGAGCGGATCGCCCGGTCGGACGATGTTGCGGCGCCGCAGTTCGAGCGGGTCGAGGTGCAGGGCACGGGCCAGTTCGTCCATCGCCGATTCCACGGCGAACGCCGGCTGTGTCATCCCGTATCCGCGCAGTGCCCCGCTCGGAACGGTGTTCGTGTAGACGGCGAAGGCGTCGTACTTCTTGTTGGGACAGCGGTAGATCATGACGGCCGCGCCACCCGCGTACAGCGTCTCGCCGCCGTGGTTGCCGTAGGCGCCGGTGTTCGACACGTTGCGGACCTGGAACGCCGTGAGTGTCCCGTCCGCCTTCGCGCCGAGCTTGACCGTCAGCGTCATCGGATGCCGGGGCGAGGCCGTGGTGAACTCCTCCTCGCGGGTGTACTCGAAGCAGACCGGCCGCCCGGTGTCCAGCGTGGCGAGCGCGACCAGATCCTCGGAGATCACTTCCTGTTTGCCGCCGAAGCCGCCGCCGACCCGCTTGCAGAACACCCGCAGCTGGTCCGGCCGCAGGGCGAACAGATGGGCGAGCTTCGTCTTGGCGATCGACGGCGACTGCGAACTGGTACGCACGTTCAGGCGACCGTCCTCCATCCAGGCGATCGAGCCGTGGGTCTCCAGGTGCGCGTGCTGCACGCGCGGGGAGGAGTACGTGCCCTCGTGGATCACGTCGGCGTCGGCGAATCCGGCATCGACGTCACCGATGTGCGCATGGATCTCCACCAGGATGTTGTGGACCGGATCCCGGACGAAGGGGTCCTGCGCGCCGTGCAGTTGCGGCGCCCCCTCGGCCATCGCCTCCTCGGGGTCGAACACGGCCGGCATGACGTCGTAGTCGACGACGACCCTCCGGCAGCCCTCCTCCGCCGCCCCGACGGTGTCGGCCAGGACGGCCACGACGCGCTGGCCGACGAAGCGCACCGTGTTGTCGAGGATGAGGGTGTCGTCCGGATCGACGAGATGGTCGGTGTGGATCGCCGTGGTGAAGCGCTTGCGCGGCACGTCCTCCCAGGTGTAGACCCGGCGCACGCCGGGAACCGCGAGTGCGGCGGTCTGGTCGATCGAGACGATCCGGGCGTGCGCGTGCGGTGAGTGCAGCACCTTGAGGTGCAGCATGCCTTCGAGACGGGTGTCCATGGTGAACTCGGCGCGGCCGGTCACCACGTCGTCGGCCGCCGGCGCGCCGACACTCGTCCCCACCGCCTTCCCCGGGGCCGCCGTCTCCACACCGGTGACGCCCCGCACGGCGTCCTCGATCGCCCGGTAGCCGGTGCAGCGACAGAGGTTGCCCTTCAACGCCCGGGGCAGGTCGTCCTTCTGAGCCTCGGTGAGCGCCGCCGACGTCATGATCATCCCGGCTGTGCAGAAGCCGCACTGGAATCCCGGGGCGTCACGGAACTGCCGCTGCATCGGATGCAGGTCACCCGGTGATCCGAGACCCTCGATCGTCGTCACCTCGTGACCGTCCGCGCGGAACGCGGGGGTGATGCAGCTGTGCACCGGATCGCCGTCCAGCCACACCGTGCACGCGCCGCAATCGCCCGCGTCGCACCCCTTCTTGACACCGAAGTGACCGAGCGAACGGAGGAAGGTACGCAGGCACTGGCCGGGTTCCGGGTCGTCGTCGAAGCTCCTGCCGTTCACCAGGAAGGTCATGCCGGGCCCCCAGCCATGAGTTCGTGACGAATCTCCTCACTGAAGTGCTTGGTCAGGTGGCGACGGTGTTCGGGAGTCCCGTTCGGATCGGCGAACCAGTGGTCGGCGGGGATGACATCGATGCTGTGCTGAAGAGTCCGTGCGTCGGGAACGCTGTTGAAGGCGATCCGCACCGGCCGCGTGGTGCCGGCGGTGACGGTGAGCGTCAGGTCGTTCGTCCCGGGCGTCCGGGTACCGATGAGGAACACCGTCGAGCGGCCGAGTCGGGTCAGTGCGAAGCGGCGGTGCGCGGTGCGTTTCCGCAGGGCACTCGCCGGAATCCTGACGCGGCGCAGCAGTTCGCCCGGTGCGAGGAGATTCCGGTTGTCGCCGGTCACGAAGTCGAGGGCATCGACGACGCGGATCGACCCGTCGGGAGCCCACAGCTCGTACCAGGCCTCCAGGGCGACCGTCAGCGTGATCATCGGGCCGGCAGGCAACGACAGGCAGATGTTGCCGCCGACGGTCGCCGAGTTCCACACCTTGAACGAGGACAAGAACGCCTCGCAGCCCGTGGCGAAGAGGACACCCGCGGTCCAATCACGCGGCGGCTCGAAGGCGTACAGGTCGCGGATGGTGCAGGTCGCACCGATCTCCAGGCCGGTGTCGCTCGGAACGAGCGGATCCCAGCCCAGGGACGTCAGGTCGATCAGGCGGCGCAGGCCCGGCTGCTCGGCGGAGAACAGGAACGTGCCACCCGCGAGCCAGGCGTCGCCTTCACGCCAGTCCAGGCCGGGCCGACCGGGCGGGCGCCGGACGACTTCGGTGACGGTGCTGAGGTCCATGGGAACCGTTCTCCCTCATGCCGACCACCGCGCGACGGACCACCCCCGGAGTCCGCCCTCGGGCCGCTGCGGTCGAACGCCCGAGGAGGAGCCTCGGCGGGCGCTGGGACGCATGTCAAGCGTATAGCCGGACGAGCCGGGCCCGCCAAGTCGGGACCTCGGCATGACGTCGAGCCGTCGGGGTCGGTGCGGTGGTGATGGCAGGTGTGGGGCACGTGTGGGGCCGGCGGTCCGGCGGGTGACCGGTCCCGGACGGATCCCCGTGCGGCCGAGTACGAGCCGACCGGCGTTGCGGCCCGGGTGCGCGGAGGACCACGCTGAGAACAGGACCACTTGCCCGACGACCACTTGCCCGACGACCACTTGCCCGACGACCACTCGTCCGACGACCACTCGTCCGGAGCCCGCGATGCCGATCAGGATTCTGCTGGAGGGCCGCCCCGGCAGCGGGAAGACCACCGCGATCCGCCGACTCGCGGCGCTGCTGCCGACCCGGGAGACCTCCGGCTTCACCACGGAGGAGATCCGAACGCACGGCACCCGGGTCGGCTTCGCGCTGGAAACGCTGTCGGGTGAGCGTGCCGTGCTCTCCCATGTCGACTTCCCGGGGCCGCCACGGGTCGGGCGGTACGGCGTCGACCTGCGAGTCATGGAGCGCCTGGCCCTGCCGTCCCTGGTGTGGACGGAGCGCACGCTCGTGCTCATCGACGAGCTCGGCCGGATGGAGTTGGCGTACCGCCCGTTCGAGGACGCCGTCCGGGCCCTGTTCGCCGCCGAGGTCGGCATCGTGGCCACCGTCCAGGCGCAGCACGGCCCGTTCACCGACGCCCTCAAGCGTCGCGCCGACGTCGAGGTCCTCCGGCTGACCGTGGCGAACCGGGACGCCCTTCCCGAACGGCTGGCGGCGCGGCTGGAGTCGGCGGGACGCTGATCCCGTACGAGAGCACGCATCCGATGGCCCGCCCCGGTGGCACCGTCTCCGCGATCACCCGACGACACGACGACCTGCTGCGCGTTCGGTGATCGACACCGCCACCCACGCCGTCACCGGGACCATCGACCTCGGCGCCTACCATTCGCCGACGGCGATCGCCTTCTCGCCCGACGGCGCGCACGCCTATGTCGACTACCGGCCTCTCAGCGCTGCGCGGCCGGGCCCGCTCAGCCCTTGTGGGCCGGGGTCTGGACGGTGGAGGCCAGGCCGCCTGCGTGGGTTCCGTGCCCTTGGGCCGTCAGGTGGCCTGCGGGGCCTGGCCGGGGTGGTAGGCGGTGAGCAGCAGAGCGATGTCGTCGGAACGGTGCGGGGAGCGTTGGGCCTTGCGTAGGAGTCGATCGGCCAGGTCGTCGAGGCTTCTGGCGTGGGCGTGGGCCAGCGAGGCGCGCAGGTCGTCGATGCCCAGATCGATGCTGGTGCCGCGTTCCTCGACGAGGCCGTCGGTGTAGAGGGCGAGGATCGACCCTCGGGGAAGGTGCAGCTCCGTCTCCGGGTAGCTGCTGGTGCCGTCGACGCCGAGGAGTGGGCCGCCCTCCAGTTCAAGCACCTCGGTGCTGCCGTCGGGACGGCGTAGCAAGGGCGGGCAGTGCCCGGCGCGGACGGCGCGTACACGGTCCTCGTCCGGCTCGATGAGGATGTAGCAGCAGCTGGCAAGCAGCTCGGGACCGAGGTCGACCAGGAGCCGGTTGGTTCCGGCCAGGACGGCGCCGGGTGAGTGACCGGCCGTGGCGAAGGCCCGCACCGCGCTCCGCAGTTGGCCCATGGTGCCGGCTGCGGCGACGTTGTGGCCCTCGACGTCCCCGACCACGAGGGCCACGGTGTTCCCGGTGGGGATCACGTCGTACCAGTCGCCCCCGATGTCCATCCCGCTGGTGCCGGGCAGGTACCGGCCGGTGGTGCGGATGCCCGGCAGGGCGGGCAGGCGGTGGGGCAGGAGTGCCTTCTGCAGGCCGTGTGCGAGGGCGGCCTTCGCGTCGTAGAGACGGGCGCGTTCGAGTGCCTGGGCGATCAGACCGCTGAGCGCGGTCAGGATGCCCTGGTCCTTGGCGGTGAACCGGTGGATCCCGTCGAAGCCGAGGATGCAGGTGCCGACTGGGCGGTTGGAGGCGATCAGCGGTAGGTAGACCCAGGCTCCGACGCCTTCCACGGTGCGAGCCGGACAGGCATCGGTGAAATCCTGTCGGGAGTCGACGAACAGGGGTACGCCGGAGGCGAGCGTCTCCGCTCCGGGCAGCGGAGTGTCGAGCGGTTTGCCTTCCAGCCACTGCAGGAAGCGGTCGTGGTAGCCGGTGTGGAAGAGCAGGTGCAGACGGCCTTCGTCGATCACGTAGATGGCCAGGTGCTGTCCGCCGAAGGCCGGCAGGAGCTGATGGGCGACGACGTCGCACACCTCGACTGTGCTCACCGCTTCGGTCAGCGCGCTGCTGAGCTGCAGGACGCGGTAGATGGAGCCCAGGCGCGCGGGCTCCGCGTGGGGTGGTGGCGGGCTCGGCGCGGGGGACCCGGGCCCGGGGACGGACGAAGGGGCGGTCGATGTCCCGGAGCCCTCCGATGTGCCGGACACGTCCGGTGGCGAGTGGGGCGGCCGGGCGGACGTCACCCTGCCGGTCACGCCGTTCACATCGGGGTGGAGGGAGAAGACGAGCCAGCGGTCCGGCGGGCGCCGGACCAGAAAGACGGTGGGTTGCTGGGAGACCATCGCGGCTCGGTGCCGGTCCTCGAAGATCGGATCGGACAGCCACGGAAGGACATCCCACAGGCAGCGGCCGAGCAGTTCCCCGCCGGGCGTCCCCAGCAGCACCTCCAGGCTGTGATTGGCGTAGGCGACGTGTCCGTTCGGATCGAGGGAGAAGAGTCCGTCCCGGAGCCGTTCCACCGCGGTGACGGCTGCGGCTCCGGCTCCGGCGTCGAGCACGCTGCCGACCAGGTGGGTCCGGACCGCCTCCTCAGGCGCCTCCGGCACGCGACCCCACAGCTCAACGGTGCGGTACCCGTCCGCGGTGCGGACGCGCAGGCGGCGGGCGACCACTCTGCCGTCCGCGACGGCTGCCCGGGCCGCAGCCCGGAGCGAGACCCGGTCGCCCGGGTGGAGCCGGGAAGCCAGTGTGTCGGCCCGCCCGTCGAAGGCGTCGGGCGTGAGACCGAAGATCGCACAGAGCTCGTCGTCGGCGACCACGGTCCCGGTGTCGAGTTGCCAGTCGAACAGACCGACCCGCACCGCCGGCGCGGTGGGAGCCGGGACCTCGATGGGCACTGTCGCGGCGTCGTACTCGAAGACGCCCCCGCGGGCTCGAAGGCCGGCGAGGTCTGCGCCGAGCCGGTTGGCGATGGCCCGCAGATGGCGGAGCCGGGCCCTCGACAGCCCCGCGTGCCCGGATGGCGCCGGCCACACCACCGCCAGTGCTCCCAGACTCTCCTGCCCGGCCCTCACCGGCACCGACGCCGAGCCGAACGCGTACGGCAGGGCCACCGCGAGCTGCGGATAGCGTCGCATCGTCTCGTCGGCGTCGGCCAGATGGACCGTCCGGCCCGACCGGTAGGCCACCGCCACCGGAATGGGGCTGTTGACCGGGATGAGCCGCCAGCCGCCGAGTAGGGACGGCGGCGCACCGCAGGTGGCGGCCAGCACGATCGAGCGGCCGTCCCGGGAGCGCAGGAAGACGCTCCCGGCATGGGCGGCGGTCTCCTCGACGGCCTTGACCACCGCCGTCACCAGGGCGTCCTCACGCTCCGCCGCCGTACCGACAGCCGCCCCGGCCTCGGTCGCCCGTCCGCGACGGCCGGAATCCGCCGTGGCGTCCGTGTCCGGGTACGTGGCCGCGTCGCTCCGGACGGGTGCCGCCGCCCGGTCCACCGGCTCGTGCCGACTCATGCTTTCCGATCTACGTCGCGGTGGCGACGCTGTCAAGGCCGACCGGGTGGCGACCCGGCGAGGAGCGGGTGCCGCCTTCCCGTGGCGGTGCCGAGGGGTTGCTGCTCGGGTACAGCCGCAGAGGCACGCGCCCGGTCGTCGGGCGGATGGTACGGCTGGGACCCGCCCGTTCTCGGCGCGGCGCCCGAACGGGGGACAAAGGTCCCCGAATACGACACCGGGTCGTAGTAGGGCCCTGGATGTGGCCTGTCCGCACTCCGAACAGGGTCGTGCCACGGCCGAACCTGGGCCGTGTCTCGTAATTGATCTTGCAGGTGGAAATTGTCGTTGAGCTCGTGGTCAGCGGCCGGAAGACTGCGGCCATGAACTCTCGACGCTTCGTCTTCCTCGATCCTGACGGCATGAGTGCCGGCGGCTGGCTGTATGCGGTGGTCGAGGCGAAGACGGGGGTCTTCTATCAGCAACAGTACGGCGGAACCGCCTGCCGGCAGGGGCAGGTCGAAGGCTTTCTGGTGCCGTTGTTCGGCCCTGATGAGCTGGACGCGTTGCGCGAGCTGTTCGAGAAGCACTTTTGTGGTGCCGGCACCTGGAACTACGCGTGGCCGGATGACGAGCGGGAGAGGCTCCGCGAGATCATCGGAGCCATCCGCTACTGGGCATGCGACGGGACCACTGAGGAGCCGCGCCCTCTGCGCCTGGACGAGAGCCGGATCCGTGAGGCCGATGAGGCCTGGGTGCCGGTGATCACGCCGGACGGCCCGGCAGTGCTGGTGTGGCTCAACTCGGACTGAACCCGGCGATCAGTCGTCCGCCCTGAGCTAGAGGATCAGCGATGCGATGATCACCCCGGCACGGTAGCGGGCTGCCAGTTTGTCGAACCGGGTTGCCACCGCGCGGAACTGCTTCAACCGGGAGAAGCACCGCTCGACAACGTTCCGCCCCCGGTAAGCGGTCTTGTCGAAGGCCGGCGGTCGGCCACCCCTGCCCGCGCGGCGGGCTCGACTGGCGATCTGGTCCCGGCGCTCGGGGATGGTCGCCTTGATGCTTCGACGCCGCAGCAGATGGCGGATCTTCCGTGACGAGTAGGCCTTGTCCGCCACCATCCGGTCGGGCTTGGTGCGCGGGCGTCCGGCGCCGGTTCGCGGGATGCGGATCGCATCCAGCACAGTCGGGAACATGGTGCAGTCCGCCGTGTTCCGGGCGCTGAGCACGATCGACAGCGGCATCCCCGGCCGTCGACTGCCAGGTGGACCTTGGTCGTCAGCCCGCCCCGGGACCGGCCGAGCGCCTCGCGATGCGCGACAGCTGCCGGATCTTCCGATTCGTCCCCTGCGTCGGCCCCTTTTTGCGGGCGCCCGCGGCATGCTGATGCGCCCGGGCGATCGTGGGATCGACGGAGACGGTCCACTCCACGGCGCCCACCGAGTCATCGCGGACCTGGACCTCCTGCAACAACCTGGCCGCGACGGCGAGGGGGATGCCGGCGGCGATCATGATGCTGGCCGCGGTGTGCCTGAGGTCGTGCAGGACGATCTTCGGCAGGTCGAGTTCGGCGGTGCGCTTTCGGAGCTGGTCGAGGACCCACTGGGGGCGTAGGGGCAAGGGGTTGGAAACGTCACTCAGAGGGTGCCGCGGGACTTCCTTCGCCGCTGACGTAGTTGCAACCTGGGGTAGCCCCGGCGTGTGGAGTGCTGTACGTGGGGCTTTCTCTTGGTCCTGTTGAACCAACCGTTCCTTCCGTCAGTTGTTCAGGTCGAACACTCGGCGTACGGGAAGCAGAAGAGCCGGACGGCGCCAGGCCCGGTCCGGCCGGGAATCGGCCGGACCCAGCTCTGGGCCGTCTGCGGTGGTGCCGAGTGCGTGGGGTTCCGCTCCTCCTGGTCGAGAGAGGTCGAGAGGGGTGGGGCGCGCTCAGACGCCGTGCCAGGACTTCCACAGCGCGGCGTACCCGCCGCCGGCCGCCAACAGCTCTTCGTGACTGCCCAATTCGGTCACCCGGCCGCCTTCCATGACCGCGACCCGGTCCGCGTCGTGGGCGGTGTGCAGGCGGTGGGCGATGGCGATCACGGTGCGTTCCTTGAGTACAGCCGCCAGCGAGCGCTCGGTGTGCCGGGCCGTGGTCGGGTCGAGCAGGGAGGTGGCCTCGTCCAGGATCAGCGTGTGTGGGTCGGCCAGGACCACCCGGGCCAGGGCGAGTTGCTGGGCCTGCTGAGCGTCCAGACGGAGCCCACCGGCACCGAGTTCGGTGTCCAGCCCGTCCGGCAGCTCGTCCACCCAGTCGATATCGACGGCGGCCAGCACCGCGTGCAGGTCCTGGTCGGTCGCGGCGGGCGCGGCGATCAGGAGGTTGTCCCGGACGGTGCCGAGAAAGACGTGATGCTCCTGGGAGACCATGACGACCTGTCGGCGCAACTGGGCCGGGTCGAGCTCGGCGACAGGCACCTGCCCCACCGTCACCCGTCCGGTGCGGGGCGTCTCCGCCCCGGCCAGCAGCCGGCCCAGAGTGGACTTGCCGGCTCCGGACGGGCCGACGATCGCCAGCCGCTCGCCCGGACGGACGGTGAGGTCGACGCCGTGCAGGACGTCCCGCTCGCCCTGATAGGCGTACCGGACGTCGACCACGTCGATCCGGTCGTCCGCGGGCCGGCCGCCGCCGGTCACGGCCGGGGAGTCCACCTGGCCGATGCCCTCGACTCGGGCGAAGGAGGCGTTGCTGCGCTGGAGTTGGTCGAGCCAGAGCAGGACCTTGTCCAGCGGCTCGGAGAGCTTCCAGAAGTAGAGAGCACAGGCGACCACCGCGCCGGTGGTGACCGCGCCGGTGTCGCGCAGGGCGGCGCCGAGCAGCAGGATGCCGGCGACCGGGGCGATGTACGAGAACTCGACCACGGGAAAGAGGACGGTGCGCAGGTTGAGGGTGTGGGTACGGGTGACCCGGCAGTGCTCCACCGCCTCGGCCGTGGCGGCGATCCGGCGGTCCTGGAGGCCCAGGGCCTCGACGGTGCGGGCCCCTGCCGCGGTGGAGGTGAGGATCTCGATCAGCGCGGAGTTGGCGGCGCCTTCGGCGAGGTATCCCGCGTGTGCACGGTGCAGGTACCAGCGGGTGGCGAACCAGATCCCGGAGAGGCAGAGCAACCCGCAGATGCCGAGCAGCGGGTTGACCGCGAGCATGGCGACCAGGATCAGGAGGATCTGGACGAGCGCCACCGAGATCTCCGGCCCGGCGTCGCGCAGGGTGGTGCCGACGGTGGCGACGTCGGCGGTGCCGCGCGTCAGCAGGTCACCGGCGCCGGCGCGTTCGGCCACCGAAGCGGGCAGGGCGAGGGAGCGGTCGACGAACCGCTCTCGGATCCGCGCCAGAGTCCGCTCGCCGAAGCGGTGAGCGGCGTAGCGGGCGAAGCGGCCGAGGAGCAGCTGCGCGAGCGCGAAGCAGAGGATGCCGAGGGCGAGTCGGTCGACGTGTCCGACCCCGGCGCCGCCCCGGACGTCGTCGATGATCCGGCCCAGCAGCCAGGGGCCGCCCAGACCGGCGGCCGCGGCCAGTCCGTTGAGGGTCAGCATCGCGGCGACCGCACGGCCGTCCTGCCCCATCAGACGCACGGCGGCCCGGCGGACCTCGGCAGGTCCGGCAATCGGGAGCCGTCCGGGGGCGGTCTCGGTCTGAGCAGTCATCGGACGGCCTCCTCGGCGGGCGTGGACCCGGTGGCGGTTTCGCGGCGGGCCACCAGCGCGCGGTAGCCGGGCTCTGACGCGAGCAGTTCCTGGTGCGGGCCGGCCGCCGCCAGACGGCCGTCGACGAGGTAGCAGACGGTGTCGGCCTGCTCCAGGAGGACGGGGGAGGTCGAGGTGAGGGCGGTGGTGCGTCCGGTCCGCGCCCGGCGCAGCCCAGCGGCCATGGCGGCCTCGGTGTGGGCGTCCACGGCGGAGGTGGGCTCGACCAGCAGGAGCACCTCCGGGTCCGCCAGCAGGGCACGGACCAGCCGCAGCCGCTGGCGCTGACCGCCGGAGAGGTTGCTGCCCTGGGCCTGGATCACGCTGTCCAGGCCATCGGGCAGTGCCTGCACGATGTCCTCCGCCGCGGCGTCTCTGACGGCCTGGGCGATGAACGGGCCGGTGTGCTCGGACCGGCCGCCGACCACGGTGCGCAGCGTGCCGGAGAAGAAGTCGGCGTCGTTGTCCGCCACCACGATCCGGCTGCGGATCTCGGCCAGGGCGACCTCGGCGAGCGGCACGCCGCCCCAGGTCGCAGCGGATGCGCTGTACCGGCCGAGCCGGTCGACCACGGCCGCGGAATTGGTCGGGCGAGCGCTCACGATCGCGGTCAGCCGGCCCGGGACCAGTTCCACACCGGTGTCGGCGTCGTACAGGACTGATGGCTCGTCATGGGCCGGCCGGAGTGTTGCGGCGTCTTCGAAGGCGGGCTTCAGGTCGAGCATCCGGACCACCCGTCGAGCGGCCACCAGACCCCTGGTGAGGTCGTATCCGCCCTCGATGAAGTTGGAGACCGGTACCACCAGGACGGCGACGTAGCCGTAGACGGCGACCAGCGTGCCGATCGTGATGGTGCCCTCGGCGGCCATCCGGGCGGCCAGCCAGGTCACCAACGCAAGGAAGAGGGCGGGCAGGCCGACCGAGAGCGCTTGGATCCAGCTGGTCACGGCGCCGACCCGGTATCCTTCGGCCTGCAGGTTCTGCGATCCGCGCAGGTAGCGGCCGGCCATCATCTCCTTACCGCCGATGCCGTTGAGTACGCGCATGCCGCCGACGATGTCCCCGAGCCGGGCGGTCAGGGCCCCCTGCTGCTCGCGGTACTTGGACTCCGCGCCCTGGAGGCGTTCCAGCAGCGGCCCTACCACGACCGCGAGTAACGGCACCCCCAGCAGGACCACGAGGGCGAGCGGGGCGGAGACCGACAGCAGCAGCGCGGCCGCCACCAGGTACGCGACGACAGCACCGACGCCCGGGCCGGTAATCGTCAGTGTCTGGCTCATCTGCGCGACGTCGCCCACACCGATGCTGGCCACCTCGCCGGCCGTCACTTTTCGGGGCAGTTCGGCACCCAGCCGAGTGGAGTGTGCGACCACGACCTTGATGGTCCGGAAGGTGGCGTCCATCCGGACCCGCGTCATGATGCGGTGGCGCATGATGCCGAGCCATGCGTTGAGCAGCGCGGCGCCGACCAGTGCGGCCACCCAGCCGACCAGGACGCCGGTCTTCCCCCGCTGGAGCCCGTCGTCGATCGCACGCTGCATGAGGTACGGCGGCAGCAGGAGGCAGACCATCCAGAGGGTGCCGATCACCGCACCACCTGTCACCCGTCGGCGCTGACTCATGGTCAGCCACCACAGGTAACGCGCAGCACTTCGGTGATCCGGGGTTCCCGGGTCGGCATACGAATCCGTCATGAGTGAAACCCTAACCGTCTTTCCCGGTCCTTATCCAGAATTCCTTCTACCTCCCGACCGCCTGTGGCTGTAGTCACCACGGACAGGAGGTGTTCATCATGAAGAAGCAGCTTCGCGGGATCTGTGCAGGCTTCTGGAACCGGCTCGACCAAGCCGCGGGATGCCGAAGTGCGGGGGAGAAGCGTTTCCCACCGCATTCAGCTGCCCTTCGGAAAATTCGCCATGGATTATCCGGCGAGACATCCGCCAGGGATTTCTCGAACCCCTTGGACATATTGATCAGACCGGCCTCGATCGACGCCGCGAGAACGGCTGGGAGATTTCCGTCGAGATAGTCGCGGCTCGCGCCCACGCCGATGAGGATTCCCTTCCCTGCGGCCACTGCCAGGTGGAAGTTCGGCCCTGACCGCCGGGTGGGCGGACGCCACTCGATCCCGGTCCGCCGGGACGAGCCGGCCCCAGGCCTCGGTCCAGTGCCGGACGCTCCGGGTGCCCGGTCCCTCCTGCTGCTCCTGCGCCAGATCTCCGGCGCAGGACACTGGCGGTCGTTCCTCAGGTATCGCTCTGGGCTGCGGCCTCGGACGGGGCCGTTGCCGATCCGACCCGGGGCGCGCGCCCGGTGGCCGGTGAGGCCGCGTCATGGGCCCACGGTTCCGCGTTCCGAGCCGGCCGCACCGGCCACGGCACGAAGCCGGACGAGCGGCTCGACTTCGGCCGACCTGTCGCCCCGGCACATCGCGTAGCGCGAGCCGCATCCGGCGCTGATCACGCGGTCGCCCGGCTACCTGCTCCACATCGACGAGGACACGGTCGACGTGCACGTTTTCGCCCGGCAGCTGGAGCTCGGGCGCAAGAAGATGGCCAACGGCTTCCCGGCGGAGGCGGCCGCGATCCTGCGGGACGCGCTGGACCTGTGGCGCGGGGACGTCCTGGCGGATCTCGCGGAGGCCGGGATCGTCTGGCCGGAGTCGAACATCGTCGAGAACGCGCGGATCGACGCCCAGGAACTGTACTTCGAAGCCAAACTGGACTGCGGCCACCACCGTGAAGTGATCAGCGGCATCGAGAAGATGGTGGAGGCGGAACCGCTGCGCGAACGGGCCCGCGGGCTGCTGATGCTGGCCCTGTACCGGTCCGGCCGCCAGACCGAGGCGCTCGACGTCTACCACCGCACACACACCGACCTCGTCGACCGGCTCGGCCTGGAGCCCGGTCCGTGGCTGCGGGACCTGCAGCGGCGCATCCTGTCGCACGATTCGACGCTGAACGAGCTCTCCCGGGCCGAGGCCGCCGGGGAGGAACCCGAGCCGGCCGGCGGGCCGGTGGTGGTCGACGCGGGTGTCCGGCCCGCGCCGTACGAACCCGCCGACGAGGACGGGCTCGTGTACGGCCTGCTGGATGTAGCGGGCCGGCCGGGGGACCAGGCGTCCTCCCAGACGCGGTCGCACCGGCGCGAGGTGACGGTGATGATCGTCCGGACCCACGTCGGATCCGGGGCGGGGACGGGGCACCCCGTCGGCGTCGACGAGCTCCTCGACGGCATCCACACCCTGGTCAGGGCGGGCGTGGAGTGCAGCGGGGGAGAGGTCGTGGCCTCCGTGGGCTCCGCGACGATCGCCCTCTTCGACCTGGACGACCCGCGGAAGGGCGCGGCACGGGCGACCCAGCTCGCCCTGCTGCTGCGGGACAGCCTCGACGTGTCGGACGAGAACCGGCACGGGCTCACCATCCGGGCCATGGTGGCGACCGGCGACCTCCAGCGGCACTTCGACCCGGCGCCCCGCCGGAGCCGGGGCTCGGCCAACGGCACGCTGCTGGACCAGTGTTGGGAGATCTTCCCGCAGGTGCCGGTCGGCATGATCTGGGTGTCCGACCGCACCAGGTCGCTGACCCTCGACCAGGTGTCGTACCTGACCATGGCGGCCGGCAAACTGCCGTACTGGGTCGCCGAGGCGCGCTCGGTGGAATACCCGGTCGAGACCAAGCCGTTCATCGACCGGGACCACGAGATGGAGATCCTGCAGCGGACCTTCGAGCGGGTCGAGCAGCGCAGCCTTCCACACCTGGTGACCGTCCTCGGCGACCACGGGACGGGGAAGAGCCGCCTCCTGATGGAGTTCTGCCAGTTGCTGGAGGAGAAGGCCCGGACGGCTCCGCTCATCGTGAAGTACCGAGTGAGGAGGTCGGTGAGCATCGACCCGTCGGCGTTCGTCGAGCCGCTGCGGTCGCTCCACCACGAGGCCGGACCGATCCGCCCGCCCGAGGCGGCCGGTCCGATCCGCCCGGAAGCGGCGAGCGACGTGCACGAGGCGGAGGCCCTCGTGCACGCGCTCGCCCGCAAGCACCCGGTCGTCATCGCGGTGGATGACCTGCACCTCGCCGACGAGGCCACCCTCGCCTTCTTCGACGGCCTCGGCGCGGGCAGCCAGTCCGGCAGGCTGCTGATCGTGGCCTGCGCCAACGAGGACTTCCACCGCAGGTTCCCGCAGTGGGGGCTGGGCCGGCTGAACAGTACGCGGATCCTGTTGGAGCCCCTGTCGGTCGACGCCGTCGGCCAGCTCTTCGAGAACCTGATCGCGACCATCGGGGACTGCATCTCCGAGTCGACCTGGCGGACCTTCCACCGCATCTTCGGCGATCCCGGTTCCGCTTCGGCGAAGCGGGCGCGTCTGCTGCGGGCGCTTCCGCTGGTCGTCGGGACGAATTCCTTTCCCGGCGACCACGCGCCCGACGAATGGGTCAGTAGCCCTTGAAGAATCCGTACAGCCGGTTGATCCGGCCGCCCTCGAAGGTGGCGACGTCGAATCCGCTCACCACGGGTGCGCCCCCCGCGGGGCCGACCTGCCAGGAGAAATGGACGGCGTCGTGATGGGTCAGGACCGGGCCGAGGGTGAAGAGCATTCCTGTGAAGTTGCGCTGCGCCATGGCGAGGTAGTCGCCGATGGCCGCCGCGCCGTGGGCCACGATGTTCGGATCGGTGTACGTCGCGTTCGGGGTGAATACCTCTTCGATCAATTCCCGCCGGATCCGGCCGTCGGATTCGTTCCAGATCCCGATGTATTTCCCGACCAGCTGGTCGACGCCATTCCTGTCCATGAGTCAGCACCTTAGCAGTGGATGTGTGATTGATTGGGTCGTTCGGCGGAATTGCTCCGGTCGGCCGGAAGGCGGCGGGACAGCCACCTTCCGGCCGACCGGAGCGGAGCCCTGACCGGCGGGTCAGTCGGTCGGCGGCCCCGGACGGGACGGGTCACCCGAGGTCGTCGACCATGGCGAACAGGTCCTCGTCATCCGCGTCCTCCAGGTCCCTGAGCTCCTCCTCGAGCCGGTCGCGGCGCTGGTCGCGCCGGAGGTCCAGGAGGCGATCGAGCGGGCCCTGGACCCGGCCGACCGGCCGTAGCGGACGGCTTCCCGACGCCGCCGCCGTCGGGCGGTCTTTCCCCGGTAATCGCGCGCGGCACCGCACGGCCGCGCGCGATTACCGGCAGGAGACCGGATCGGGGAGTACCCGCTGATAGCGTCCGTATCAATCTGAACAGGTGCCACGGAACCGGAATGGAGAAAAGGCGTCGTGAGCGATAGTCGGTACACGCTGGTGACTGACATCGAAAAGCACCAGGAGGCGTTCGGAACAGCCTTCAACTCCGGTGACACGGAGGCGGTCAACGCGATGTACACCGACGACGCGGTCGGAATGTGGGATCCCGGATTCCCGGTCTACGGCGAGGACCGCCGGGCCTACGTGACGGAATTCCTGGCCAACCGCAAGCCCTCCGTCGAGGCGACCGTCCGCCAGCAGCTGGTGGTGGGCGACACCGCGATGCTGATCGTCGAGTGGCAGATGGAGGCGCTCGACGAGAACGGCGAGCCCGAGCACCTCGAGGGCGTGGCGATCGACGTGCTGCGCCAGGGCGAGGACGGCTACTGGCGCTACGTCGTCGACAACCCGTTCGGCGTGAGCGGCCCCTGGGACGCCGAGGACGCGCCCCAGGGCTGACCCGGCGCCGCGGGCGTGCCGCACCCGGCTCCCCGCCCGCCGCCGGTTCCGGCGAACCCCTCTTCACAACCACCGCGGCCCGCGCCGCACGAAAAAGAGTACGGAGACTCCCGTGACCACCTCTTCCCCTGCCGAGCTGTCGCCGACGCCCGGCGCGACCCCGCCGTCGGCCGTCGCCCAGCGCGTGGCCCTCCCGGCGGTCGACCGCAAGGTCTACCGGTCCATCTTCGGTCTGTGACAACAACTCAGCGGCCTTCAGATCAGAGGTAGTCATGCCGGCGCAAGAGAAATCCGCAACCGAACCTGTAGACGCGCTGTTCTCCTGGTTCCGCCAGATGCAGGGACAGCACGCGATCCACCACGACGACGAGTACGGGTGGCAGCTGTTCCGCCACGCGGACATCACCCGAGTGCTCACCGACCCGAAGACCTTCTCCTCGGACACCGTGCGGCTGTTCAACGAACCGCAGCCGGACCTCGACCTGTTCCTCACCGGGAACCTGGTCACCAACGACCTGCCCCACCACCGCAGGCTGCGTCGGGCCGTCAACCAGTCCTTCACCCCGCGCGCGGTGGCGGGCCTCGCGGAGCGGATCACCCGGACCACCGAGTCCCTCCTCGACGGGCTGTCCGGAGCGGACACCTTCGACCTGATCGACGCGGTCGCCTACCCGCTGCCGATCATCGTGGTCGCGGAGATGCTCGGCCTGCCGCCCGAGGACGTGCCGATGTACCGGGCCTGGGGCGACGCGCTGGGCGCGCTCGACGCGGCGACCGTGCCGCCGAAGGTGATGGAGTCCGAAGTCGCCCCGGCCATCCGGGAGATGAACGAGTACATCCTGGGCCACGTGCACCGACGCCGGCAGAACCCGGCCGACGACATGCTCACCGGGCTGGCGCACGCGGTCGTGGACGACGAGCCGCTCCGGGATGCCGACCTGATCGGCCTGGTCGGCCTCACCCTGTTCGCCGGACACGCGGCCTCGATGGCGATGATCGGCAACGCCATCCTCACCTTCGACCGCCATCCCGAGGCGCTGGCCGCCGTACGCACGGACCGCGGGCTGCTGCCCGGCGCCATCGAGGAACTGATGCGCCTGTACCCGCCCTTCTCCCGGATGGCGCGGGTGACCACCACCGAGACCGAGATCCGCGGGCAGCGGATCGGCAAGGACGAACTGGTCACCCTGTGGGTCGGCGCGGCCAACCGGGACACCGAGCGCTTCACGGACCCCGACCGGTTCGACATCCACCGCGACACCGGCGGGCACATCGCCTTCGGGCAGGGCATCCACTTCTGCCTCGGCGCCCCGCTGGCCCGGCTGGAGGTCGGCATCGCGCTCAACGCGCTGTTCGACCGCTACGACGACATTGCCGTGGACCACGCGGCCGGCGTCGAGTTCGAGAACCCGATGCAGATCATCTGCCCCCGGCGGCTGCCGGTCCGGCTGACCAGCAACGACATCCTGCCCCGACGAGCCATCCTCCGGCCGGAGCCGTGGAACCCGGCGCCCATCCGACGCGACAGCCGGGCCACGGGCCTGCCCGTCACCAGCCCGAGCAGCCGAAACGGTCCGCCGAACGAACCGACGGACCGTCATGAAAGATCAAGGCTGGTCGCCGACGGCGAAAATCTGCTCCGCCGGCCAGCGCCAACGGGGAATTGATCAAGAATTCCAGCTGTCGTGACGACGCATGAACCCGTGCCCGGAAGATCGAAGAACAACTCCGCACAGCACTCTCTCCGAACCTTGACAGAATCCTCTTTCTGACTGTTATATGACTGGCATCACGGGGGTTGGGATGGCAAACGGGGGCTAATGGGACCACGCCCGCCGCAGACGGATTGCGACATTCCGCTTGACGGCCGGCTGGAGGTCCGACGCCGAAGACGCGTGAGTCTTCCTGGCTGCCATCTCCGGTTTGGGGGGATGACATGAAGGCAATCCGACGGGGCTTGCCGGTCGCAAGCATCGCCATTGTGCTGGCGCTCGCGGGATTCTACAGTTCCGCTTCCGGCTGGGCCGGCACGGCAAAGGAACCGTCAATCATGAGCGAGGCGGCCGACGCCGTGACACCGGAGGACATCGACGGGGCCCGGCCCGTTGCCAGGACCCCCGCCCAGTTGCTGAAGATCCTGGGTGAGCGGATCAAGGCCAAGGACGTGGACGGGATCGTCGCCCTCCAGGAGTCCGAGGCCGCGATCGTCAACTACGACAAGTCGGTCATCAGGGGCCGCGCGGCCATCCGGGCGTTCTACGTCGAGTGGTTCAAGTCGGATCCGGTCCTCACGGTCAACCCCAAGCAAACCGTGATCGCGGGAGGAAAGCGCGCGGGTGGCGGCACAGTGCGTAACCGCACGGCGTCCATCATGGGCGAATACACCCTGGAGCAGACCAGGGCGGACGGCACCCGCGAGAGTTTCAGCGGGAATTTCTGCGACACCGTGCAGGAACAGCCAAACGGCACCTGGCTGTACGTCCAGGACAATCCTTATCCGCCGCACGGCGACGGAACGCCGGCTCACCACTGACCGCACCTCCTCGGCGGCCTTTTCCGCCGCCTGCCCGGCCCGCCGGGTGCACAACAAAAGCCTTTCCACAGTTCCCGGAATCAGGAATTCCACGAACAGCGAGTGCCGACATGTTCGAGCTCTGGAGAAAACTTGAACGCCACCTCGCTCGTAGCTTCGACAGCCCCGGTCGCCCGGCAGCGGCCCCCGTGGAGGGACCGCGCGGAACACACCGCGGATGACGTGGAGTCGCACCGGGCCGGGGAGGGACGGTGTCGGGCCTAGCGCCGATCGCGGCCTACCCGCTTCCGACGACGACGGATGACCTGCCCGTCAACACCGCGCGCTGGACCCCCGATCCGCGCCGGGCGATGCTGCTCGTGCACGACATGCAGCGCTACTTCCTCGCGCCGTTCCCGCCGGCGGTGCGCGACCCGCTGGTGCGCAACTGCGCGCTGCTGCGGGAGCGCTGCACCGCCCTCGACGTCCCGGTGTCCTACACCGCGCAGCCCGGCGGCATGACGGAGCGGGAACGCGGTCTGCTCAAGGACTTCTGGGGCCCCGGCATGAGCGTGGCCCCCGACGACCGCCTGATCGTCGCGGAGCTCACGCCCCGGCCGGCGGACGACGTGCTCACCAAGTGGCGCTACAGCGCGTTCTTCAACTCCGCCCTGCTGGCCCGCATGCGGGACCAGGGCCGCGACCAGCTGATCCTCTGCGGGGTGTACGCGCACGTCGGTGTCCTGGCCACGGCCCTTGAGGCGTTCACCAACGACATCCAGCCGTTCCTGGTCGCCGACGCCGTCGGCGACTTCTCCGCCGAGTACCACCGGCTGGCCCTCGACTACGCGGCCGCCCGCTGCTCGGTGGTCACCACCACCGAGGAGGTCTTCCGATGAACCCGTCGCAGTTGCTCGGGCGCGTCCTGGGCCCCGATCCGGGCGCCTTCGCCCTCCTGCACCGCCCCGAGAGCCTGGGCCCGGACCGGATGGACGTCCTGCTGGGCCGGATCGGCACCCCGGCCCGGCTCGCCGACATCCCGCTGGGCGACCAGCCCCGAACCCCCGGCGAGGCCCGGCACGACGCGCTGGTCCTGGTGCCCCACCAGCAGATCGCCGAGCGCGGCTTCGCCGCCGTCCCGGACGGCTCGCCGCTGCTCGCGATGACGGTGACCGACCAGGGCCGGATCGCCACCTCCGAGGTGCTCAGGCGCCTGCCGGACGAGCCGATCGCCCTGGCCGGCGGATGCTTCGACACCGACGACGAGGCCTACGCCGACACGGTGCGCGCGGTGCTCGACCACGAGATCGGCACCGGGGAGGGGTCGAACTTCGTCATCAAGCGCTCGTTCGTCGCCACCGTCACCGGCTACTCGACGCGCAGCGCGCTGAGCCTGTTCCGGCGGCTGCTCACCCGGGAGACCGGCGCCTACTGGACGTTCCTCGTGCACACCGGCACCCGGACCTTCGTCGGCGCCACCCCGGAACGCCACGTCAGCCTGCGGGACGGCGTCGCGGCGATGACCCCGATCAGCGGGACCTACCGCTACCCCCCGAGCGGACCGGTGCTGTCCGAGGTCATGGACTTCCTGACCGACGGCAAGGAGACCGACGAGCTGTACATGGTCCTGGACGAGGAACTGAAGATGATGGCCCGCGTCTGCCGGAGCGGCGGCCGGGTGGTGGGCCCGTTCCTGCGGCAGATGGCCTGGCTCGCGCACACCGAGTACGTCATCGAGGGGCACAGCGACCTCGACCCCCGGGACATCCTGCGGGAGACCCTGTTCGCCCCCACGGTGACCGGCAGCCCGCTGGAGAACGCCTGCCGGGTGATCGCCCGCCACGAACCGCGCGGCCGTGGCTACTACGGAGGCGTCGCCGCGCTCATCGGCCGCGGCGCCGACGGCGCACGCACCCTGGACTCCGCGATCCTCATCCGCACCGCCGACATCAGTGGCCCGGGCCCCGACGGCGCGGGGCGTGTCGAGGTCGGGGTGGGCGCGACCCTGGTCCGGCACTCCGATCCCGCCGCCGAGGTCGCCGAGACCCGAACCAAGGCCGCGGGCCTGCTCTCGGCACTGGGCGCCGACGAGCGGCTCGACGAGCACCCGCTGGTCCGGGAGGCCCTGGGCCGACGCAACGGGACGATCGCGCGCTTCTGGCTCAGCGACACTGCGGCGCGGACCCGGCCGCACCCGGCACTGGCCGGCCGCCGGGCCCTGGTCGTCGACGCCGAGGACACCTTCAGCGCGATGCTGGCCCACCAGCTGCGCGCCGTCGGGCTGACGGTGAACCTGGCCGGCTTCGACGCGCCCCACCGCTTCGACGACCACGACCTCGTCGTCCTGGGCCCCGGCCCCGGCGACCCGCGCGAGGCGGGCCACCCCCGGATGGCCCGCCTAACCTCGGCGATCGAGGAGCTGCTGTCCCGGCGCACCCCCTTCCTGGCCGTGTGCCTGAGCCATCAGCTGCTGTGCCGGCACCTCGGCCTGCGACTGAGACGCCGCCAGGTCCCGAACCAGGGGACCCAACGCGAGATCGACCTGTTCGGCTCACGGGAGCGCGTCGGTTTCTACAACTCCTACGCGGCCTACGCGCGGGCCGAGCAGCTGGAGTGCCCCGGCGTGGGCGAGGTGCGGGTCAACCTGGACGCCGACACCGGCGAGGTGCACGCCCTGCGCGGGCCGCACTTCAGCTCGGTGCAGTTCCACCTCGAATCGGTGCTCACCCGGGACGGAGAACGCATCCTGGGCGCGCTGCTGGCGCCGTTGACGGAAACCAAGGAGGTGCTGAACGCGTGAAAGCCACCATCTCCTGGTGGGACCTCTCCGGGTCCGACCAGACCATCGACTCCCTGCGGGGCTACCTGCGGGACGAGGGCGTGGAGCCGTGGGCCGGGATCGACGGACTTCGTCTGAAGTTCTGGATCTCCGACCGGCGGACCAACCGCTGGGGCGCGGTGATGCTGTGGGAGTCCACGGCCGACCTGACCGCACCGATGCCGCCGAACCGGGCCACCGAGCTCATCGGCTACCCGCCGACCGTCCGGATGGCGACCGAGGTCGAGGCGCTCGTGGAGGGCGTCCGCTCCGGCGGGACGCTCGACCGAGGCCTCGCCTTCGAACCCGTCGAGGAGCCGTCGTGAGCGCGTCGACCCCGCCCCCGGCGTCCGACGAGTTCGCCGCCCCGCCCGCTGAACCGATGGGCCTGCTCCAGGCCTGGTTCGACAGCGCCGTCGCGAACGCCGTCCGCGAGCCGGGCGCGCTGGCGCTGGCCTCCGCCGATGCCCGCGGCCACGCCTCGAACCGGATCGTGCAGGTGCTCGCGGTCCGCGACACGGGCCTGGTGTTCGCCAGCCACGCCGACAGCCGCAAGGGCCGGGACCTGGCCGGGACGCCGTGGGCGTCCGGGGTGCTCTACTGGCGCGAGGCCGGCCGCCAGGCGATCGTGAGCGGCCCGACCCGTCCGCTGCCCGACGGCGAGACCGATGCCTTGTGGGCCGCCCGGCCGGCCGCCGCGCACCCGATGTCGGTGGCCTCGCACCAGAGCGCACCGCTACCGGACGAGCACGCCCTGAGGGCGGAGGCCGAGCGGCTGGGCCGCGACGGCACGGCGCTGCCCCGCCCGGCCCGCTGGCTCGGCTACCTGCTGGAGCCCGCGGCGGTCGAGTTCTGGCAGGCCGCCCCGGACCGGCTGCACCAAAGGCTGCGCTACGAGCGCGACGGCTCCGGCTGGCGCGCCGACCGGCTCCAACCCTGACCGTGCCCTCCAACAGGAGAAGGTAAGTCGATGTGTGGAATCTCGGGCTGGGTCTCCTTCGACCGGGACCTGACTCAGCACCGCGCGGACCTGGACGCGATGACCCTGACCATGGCTTGTCGGGGGCCGGACGCCGAGGGTGCCTGGCTCGACCGGCACGCGGCGCTCGGCCACCGGCGCCTGTCGATCATCGACCTCGAAGGCGGCACCCAGCCGATGTCGGTGCGGACCGACGACGGCGAGGTGACGCTCACCTACAGCGGCGAGGTCTACAACTTCACCGAGCTCAGGGGTGAACTGGTCCGCCGCGGCCACCGGTTCCGGACCCGCAGCGACACCGAGGTGGTGCTCCACGGCTACCTGGAGTGGGGCGAGGCGGTTGCCGAGCGGCTGAACGGCATGTACGCCTTCGCGATCTGGGACGCCCGGGTCGAGAAGCTCGTGCTGATCCGCGACCGGCTGGGCGTCAAGCCGGTGTACTTCTACGCCACCGAGGACGGGGTGCTGTTCGGCTCCGAGCCGAAGGCGATCCTCGCCAACCCGCTGGCGGAGCGCGCGGTCGACCTCGACGGCCTGCGGGAGCTGGTCAGCTTCACCCAGACGCCGGGGGCCGCGGTCTGGTGCGGGATGCGCGAGGTGGTCCCGGGCGGCGTGGTCACTGTCGACCGCGGCGGCCTGCGCGAGCACCGCTACTGGACTCTGCCGACCCGCGTCCACACCGACGACCGGCAGACCACCGTCGACACCGTGCGCATGCTGCTCGAGGACATCGTGGACCGTCAGCTGGTCTCCGACGTGCCGCGCTGCACGCTGCTCTCCGGCGGGCTCGACTCCAGCGTGATCACCGCCCTGGCCGCCGCCCGGCTCGGCAAGGAGGTGCGCAGCTTCGCGGTGGACTTCGCCGGACGGGAGGACGACTTCGTCGCCGACGAGCTGCGGGGCACCTCGGACGGCCCGTACGCGCGCGAGGTGGCGGCGCACGTCGGCTCGCGGCACCAGGCCATCGTGCTCGACCACACGGCGATCGCAGACCCGGAGATCCGCCGCAAGGTCATCACCGCGCGGGACAGCCCGCTCAGCCTCGGCGACATGGACGCCTCGCTGTACCTGCTGTTCCAGGCGATCCGCGAGCACTCCACGGTCGCCCTGTCCGGGGAGTCCGCCGACGAGGTCTTCGGCGGGTACCGCTGGTTCCACCAGCCGGAGGCCCAGGCCGCGGAGACCTTCCCGTGGATGGCCGTCTTCGTCAGCGGCGCGAAGGCCCAGGTGTCCGACCGGTTCAACCCCGCCCTCACCGCCGCCCTCGACCTGCCGGCCTACATCCGCGAGCGCTACGCCGAGGGCGTCGCCGAGGTCGAACGGGCCGACGGCGAGAGCGACCACGAGCTGCGGATGCGGGTGATGTGCCACTTGCACCTGACCCGATTCGTCCGCATGCTGCTGGAGCGCAAGGACCGGATCAGCATGGCCGTCGGACTGGAAGTCCGGGTTCCTTTCTGCGACCACCGGCTGGTGGAGTACGTCTACAACACCCCGTGGTCCATGAAGACCTTCGACGGTCGGGAGAAAAGCCTGCTGCGCGCCGCGACCGCCGATATCCTGCCCCAGTCGGTGCTGAGCCGGACCAAAGCGCCCTATCCCGCCACTCTCGCCCCGCAGTACGCCGTATCTCTGCTACAACAGAGCAGGGAACTGCTCGCGACCGACGATCCGGTGTTCGAACTGGTCGATCGCGACCGGCTCGAACGAATTACGCGACAGGACCCGGACACGATGACCCTCGACGTCCGCAACGGCATGGAGAGGGTACTCGATCTGAGTGCGTGGCTGGACATTTACCGCCCCGAACTCCGTCTGTACTGACGGTGCCGATGCCAAGGCAATTCAGCACAGAAGAACCCATCTCACAGAAGAGGTAATCCAAGTGCCCCACACGATCGTCAATCCTGACGGTTTGCACGACCCGCGCCCGCTCGGCTACAGCCACACGGCCAGCGTCCCGGCCGGCACCGAGCTGGTGTTCGTCTCCGGCCAGTACGGCTCGGGCCCGGACGGCATGGTCGTCTCGGACGACTTCGCCGAGCAGGTGCAGCAGGCGTTCGGCAACCTCGGCACGGCCCTCGCCGCCCACGGCCTGGACCTCACCGACGTCGTCCAGCTCCGGACGTACGTGGTGGACCCGGACTTCGACAAGCTCAAGACGATCGGCATGGCCGTGGCGGGCAGCGGCGCCGGGACGCCGCCCACGCAGACCGTCATCGGGGTGGCCTCCCTGGCCATGCCCAACATCCTGTTCGAGGTCGAAGCGGTCGCCACGCGGTCCTGACGCCTCGCCGCCGCCTGGTCCGGGGCCTTCCCCGGACCAGGCGGCGGCCCGGGGCCGTACGACCGGTACGGGGAACGGGCACGACCGGGCGGGTCACACCAAGGAGCGAGGGGACACGAGATGGCAGACACCCATGCGCAGCCCGAGCACTTCGGAAACGACGTCGAACTCCGCCGCCGGCACCGCGAAGTGGTCGCGGACTACATGAGCCGGAAGGGCGAGAACCGCCTGACGCGGTACCTGCTCTTCGCCGAGGACGGCAGCGCCGGCCTCTACACCACCGACACCGGGGAACCGGTCGTCTCGCAGGGCCACGAGAAGCTCCGGCAGCACGGCGAGTGGTCCCTGCGGATGTTCCCCGACTGGGAATGGAAGAACGTCCGGATCTTCGACACCCAGGACCCCAACCACTTCTGGGTGGAATGTGACGGAGAAGGGCAGATCCTTTATCCGGACTACCCGCCGGGCCACTACCGGAACCATTTCATACACTCGTTCGTGCTGGCCGACGGGAAGATCAAGCAGAACCGCGAGTTCATGAACCCGTTCCAGCAGCTGCGGGCGCTGGGCGTGGAAGTCCCGGAGATCAAGCGCGGGGGCATCCCCACCTAGTCCGATTTCGTTCGTACTCACAGCGAGGAGCACCGGATGGGCTCTCGACTCAATCCGTGCATCGCCTTCGACGGAAACGCGCGGGAAGCGATGGAGTTCTACCGGGAGGTATTCGGCGGTGAACTCGAACTGGGCACGGTCGGCGATTTCGGATCGACGGACGCGCCCGACGCCGACAAGGTCATGCACGCCGTCCTGGTGACCCCGGACGGCTACACGCTGATGGGGTGGGACGCCCCGGCGCGGGTGCCCCTCCACCCCGGCAACAACGTCGCGGTCTTCCTCGGCGGCGATGACGCCGGGATCCGCGACCACTTCGAGAAGCTCGCCGTCGGCGGCACCGTGACGCTGCCGCTGGAGAAGCAGGTGTGGGGTGACGAGGCCGGCTCGCTGGTGGACCGGTTCGGGATCACCTGGATGGTCAACATCACCCGACCGCACTCCTGACCGGCCCCGGGGCCGCCCGCGTTCGAGGCGGCCCCGGACCGGACCGGGGCTCGGACCGTGACGACACGCCGTGGAGGACCACGGCGCAGTGGGCCGCCCGGTACCGGTCCGGGAGGCCGGAATGGGGAGTCTCCATGGCAGTCGACATACAGGCCACCCGGGATGTGATCGACGTCATCACCGGCGGCTGGCGGGCCCAGGCCCTCTACACCGCCGTCAAACTGGACCTGCCGGACCACGTCGAGGCCGGCCGGGACACCGACCCCGAACTCGCCCGGGCGACCGGCGCGGACGAACGGGGCGTGCACCGGCTGATGCGCCTCCTGGTGGCCATGGGCGTGTTCGAGGGCGACGGGACGACCGGCTACCGGAACACCCCGGTGAGCACGGCCCTGCTCGCCGGGCCCCAGTCCCTGCACGACATGTGCCTGCTCTACGGCGAGGAGTTCTACGCCGCCTGGGGCCACGCCCACCACGCCGTCTCCACGGCGAGCTCGGGCTTCGAGGCCGCCTACGGCCTGCCGTTCTACGACCACCTCGGCCAGGACCCCGCGCTCGCCCGGCGCTTCCAGCACACCATGAACGCCGGAAGCATGTTCTTCCACCAGGTGCCCGAGGTGTTCGACTTCTCCGGCCGGACGGTCGTGGACGTGGGCGGCGGGGGCGGGCACCTGCTCGCCACGATCCTCGCCGCGACGCCGGACGCCGGGGGCGTTCTCTTCGACCGCGAACACATGATGCTCAAGGCCCGCGAGCACCTGGTCGCTGCGGTCGGACCGGAGCGCGTCCGGCTGGTCGGGGGCGACATGTTCGAGGGCGTCCCGGAGGGCGGGGACGTCTACATCCTCTGCCGGGTGCTGGCGGGCTGGGACGACGACGCGGTCGTCGGCGTCTTCGAGAACTGCCGCCGCGCCATGGCGGACCCCTCCGCACGGCTGCTGGTCATCGACCGCTTCGTCGCGGACAAGGACTCCACCGTGCTGCCCGCCCTGTGGGACCTGCACCTCCTGGTGACGACCGGCGGCGCGCACCGCACCCTCGACCGGGTCACCTCCCTGCTCGACCGGGCCGGCCTGGACATCGTTCGGACCGCCGAACTGCCCATGGAGACCACCGCGCTGGTCGCCGAGCCCCGCCCCTCGTCGCAGCCGTAGCGGAGCCCCCACACACCCACCAACGAGCTACCGGCCGACGGGAGATTCCGGTGCCGAAGATCGCGACGATCGGCGTCTATGGCTTCGACGGCGATTCCTACCTGCAACGACTGCGGCAGGCGGACGTCCGCCTGCTGATCGACGTGCGCCAGCGCCGCGGGGTCCGCGGCCCCGCGTACGCCTGGGCCAACTCGCTCCGGCTCCAGGCGGCCCTCGCCGGCGCCGGGATCGCCTACCGGCACCACCTCGAACTCGCCCCGACGACGGAACTGCGCCGGCTCCAGTACGCCGAGGACGCCCGCAACGGGGTCGGCAAGCGCTCGCGCCAGGAGCTCGCCGCCGAGTACACCCGCCGCTACACCGGCGAGATACTCGACCAAGCCAACCTCGCACCGATCGTGGCGGCGCTGCCGGAGGACGGCGTCGCCGCACTCTTCTGCGTCGAGCGCGACCCCGAAGCCTGCCACCGCTCCCTGGTCGCCCGGCGGCTGGCCGAACGGCACCTCGTCACCATCGAACACCTGTGCCCGCTGTGACGGGCAGCCCTGGGCCGGCCGGCGCACCGCGACCGCGGATCGCGGTGTTCGCCGGGCCGACCGCGACGATCCTGAACACCCCGGACCTGGTCACGTCGAACAAGGCGCGCGCCCGGTACGGCCTCCCGCCGCGCGCCGCCCGCTTCGACCTGCTGCGCCCCCAGCGGCTCGCCGCACCCGCGACGGTCTACGTCGAGGCGTTCAGCGCGCACCCGCTCGAACGGGACTCGGCCCACCTGTACGCCCCGCCGGACGGCTGGCTCGACCGGGACGGCGCGTTCCACGAGGAACCGCCCGGCGGCGACGCCACCCCGGTGCACGTCGTCGAGCTCCACCCCGACGACGGCCTCTACCCCCTGCCCTACATGGCCCGGCAGGCGGACGGGTCCGCCTGGGAGGAGACCGCGACCGCCCCGCTCGCATCCCCGGAGTTCGCCCGGCAGACCTTCTATCCCGACGCCCGCCGCCTCTACGAGGAGATCGAGCGGTTCGGCCTCGCCGACCACGGCACCCCGGTCGAACTGGGGTCGATCGCCGATTTCGACTTCTTCCGCGCCGCCCCCTCCGGCGGCTACACCGCAGGCCCCGGGTCCGAGCGCCTCGGGGAGGACTTCTTCGTCTACTACCCGTACCACCTCCAGACCGAGCCCGGCCTGGCGGACCTCGCCCGGGCCACCAACCTGGTCCAGGCCGTCCTCGCCACCGGGGAGTACACCGGCCTCCAGTGGCTGGAGGGCAGCCCGACCGTCGACGAGACCCTCTACTGGCTCGGGCTGCTCGTCGACACGACGGTGCCGCTCGTCGGACACGCGGCCCAGCGCCGGCACCAGACGTCGAGCGCCGACGGCGACCGCAACGTGGTCGACGGCGTGAAGTACATCACCTCCGGCGTCGCCCTCGACGAACGGGGCGCGGACCGCGTCGGCGCCTGTGTGGTCGTCGACGAACTCGTCTACGCCGCCCGGGACGTGACCAAGGTCGACGCCAGGCCGGGGGGCTACGAGGTCACCGGCGGGCACGGTGGAATCGTCGCCGACCTCGGCGGCTACGGCCCCCCGCAGCTCACCTACCTGCCCGCCCGTGGCCACACCCACCGCTCGGACCTGCGTCTGACCGCGCTCCCCGAGCGGGTGACCGGCGTGACCGGGACGCTGGACGCGGGTGTGACCACCGTCGACGTGGTGACCAGGGACGCCGGCGGGCTCGTCCCCACCGCCATGCCGCACGTCACGATCACCAAGTACAGCCGGTACGCGGCGACGGGCACCGGCAAGGACGGCCGGTCCACCCCCGACGACGAGGTCGAGGTGCTCGCCCGGATCAGGACGAACCTCGCCGGGGCGCCGCTGTCCGGCTTCGTCTGCGAAGGCATGTCGCCGTTCGGGATGGCCGACCCGACGAGGAACGCGGCCCTGGCCGTCGCCGTTTTCGCCGGCATGCCGGTGGTCCGCACCGGCCGCGGGAACACCGGTGGCATGGCGTACCGAACCGACCCGGTGTTCGTCTCCGGCAACAACCTCACCGCCACCAAGGCGCGCCTGCTCCTGATGGCCGCGCTGCTCAAGTTCGGCGCGCTGCCGCCCGCCGCCGACCCGTTCGACCCGACCGCGCAGGAGCGGGCGGCCACCGAGCGGGCCGTCGCCCGGTACCAGGCCCTGTTCGACACCCACTGACCAGGCATCCGTCCCCCGGCCCGCGCGGCGTGCGGGGGACTTCGAGAACGGAAACCCATGGGTAGATACGAGTACGTGGTGGCCGACGTCTTCACCGACGTCCCGCTGGAAGGCAACCCGACTGCGGTCTTCGTGGACTCCGCCGGGCTCCCTCCCGAGCGCATGCAGCGGATCGCGCAGGAGATGCACCTGTCGGAGACCGTCTTCGTCCTCCCCCCGGAGGGCGACGGCGACGTGCGGGTGCGGATCTTCACCCCGGTGAACGAGCTGCCATTCGCCGGCCATCCGACCCTGGGGACGGCCATCGTGCTCGGCGAGGCGGACAAGGCGGAGACGATCCGGATGGAGACCGCCATGGGCACCGTGACGTTCGAGTTCGAACGGGCCGACGACGGGCGGGCCGACTCCGCCCGCATGTGGCAGCCCGTCCCGACCTGGGAACTCTACAAGCGCGCGGACGAGTTGCTCGCCGGTCTCGGCCTGGCCTCGGCCCCCCGGACGCTGCCGGTCGAGGTCTACCGCAACGGACCGCGGCACGTGTTCGTCGGCCTGGACAGCGTGGCCTCGCTCTCCGCCCTCGAACCGGACCAGCGGGTGCTCGCCCGGCTGCCCGACATGGCCGCCAACTGCTTTGCGGGCGCGGGCTCGCAGTGGCGGCTGCGGATGTTCTCGCCCGCCTACGGCGTCGTGGAGGACGCGGCCACCGGCTCGGCCGCCGGCGCGCTGGCGGTGCACCTGGCCCGGCACGGCCTGGTCCCCTTCGGGGAGTGGATCGAGATCCGCCAGGGCGTCGAGATCGGCCGCCCCTCGACGATGCGGGCCCGGGCCTTCGGCACGCCGGAACGGATCGAGTCGGTCCAGGTCGCCGGGTCCGCCGTCGTCGTCGCCCGCGGAACGCTGTACGCGTAGCCGCGCGACGGGCATAGGGTCCCCCCATGACCTATCAACCCGCAGAGGACGAGGGGCTGTTCGCGCTACCGATCCCCGAGGCCCCGCCGGCCGGGCCGGCGCCGGCCGGCTCGCCGCTGGCGGTGCGCTTGCGGCCCCGCTCGCTCGACGAGGTGGTCGGCCAGCCGCACCTGCTGCGGCCCGGCGCGCCGCTGCGGCGCCTGCTGGAGGGCGGGGAGGCGGCGTCGGTGCTGCTCTACGGCCCGCCCGGCACCGGGAAGACCACGATCGCCCGGCTGCTCGCCGGCGCCGGCACCCGGCGCTTCGTCGCCCTCTCGGCCCTGTCCAGCGGCGTCAAGGACCTGCGCGAGGCGATCGACGGCGCGCGCCGCCGCCGCGACCGGCGGACCGTGCTGTTCGTCGACGAGGTACACCGCTTCTCCAGGACCCAGCAGGACGCGCTGCTCGGGGCCGTCGAGGACCGGATCGTGCTGCTCGTCGCCGCCACCACGGAGAACCCGTCGTTCTCGGTGGTGGCGCCGCTGCTCTCCCGGCTGCTGGTGCTGAAGCTCCGGCCCCTGGACGGGGACGAGGTCCGCGCCCTGCTGCGGCGGGCGGTGGCCGACCCGCGCGGGCTCGACGGGGCGGTCTCGCTGTCGGCCGAGGCCGAGGACGCGCTGGTGCGCCTGGCCTCCGGCGACGCCCGCAGCGCGCTGACCGCCCTGGAGGCCGGCGCCGACGGGGTCCTCGACACCGGCGGCACCGTGATCGACGTGCCGGCCGTGGAGCGGGCCGTGGCCGAGGCCACCGTGCGCTACGACCGGCAGGGCGACCAGCACCACGACGTCGTCAGCGCTTTCATCAAGTCCGTCCGCGGCTCGGACCCCGACGCCGCGCTGCACTACCTGGCCCGCATGCTCGTGGCCGGTGAGGACCCACGGTTCATCGCGCGCCGGCTGCTGGTGCACGCCAGCGAGGACGTCGGGCTGGCCGACCCCACGGCCCTGCAAGCCGCCGTGGCCGCGGCGCAGACCGTCGACCTGATCGGCTTGCCCGAGGCCCGCCTCGCCCTGGCCCAGGCCACCGTGCACCTGGCCCTGGCCCCCAAGTCGAACACGGTGATCGTTGGGATCGACGAGGCCATGGCCGACGTCCGGGCCGGCGACCTTGGCGAGGTCCCCGCCAACCTGCGGTACAGCCGCTACGCGGGCGCCGCCGAGCTGGGTGGCGCGACCGGTTACCGCTACCCCCACCGTGCCCCCGACGGGGTGCTGGAGCAGCAGTACCCGCCGGACGCCCTGGTCGGCAAGAACTACTACCGCCCCACCCGGCACGGCTGGGAACGCACCCTGCACGAGCGCCTCACCGAGCTCCGCCGCACCGTCCGCGGCGAATGACGCCGAGGGGCCCGCCCCCCAAGCCAACGGGTCGGGCTCCTCCGGACGTCCGCCCCGGCGCCCGTCAGACGTTGAAGCGGAACCACTGCCAGCCGACCCCGACCTGCGGCGGAGCTCCGCCCAGCTCTCTGACCAGGCGCTTCACTGTCGGGCCAGGTTGGACCCTGGTTCGCGGACCGCTTCGCCGGCAAGACCCCGCCCACCACCTGCTGACGCCACCCGAGGTGGAAAGGGTGGGGTGTGCGGGCCCGGCACACGCAGGGTGCCCGCACCCTCGCCGAGGCGGGCAGCCTGTTCATCGCCACCGAATCCCGGCTGGCAGCCGGCCCACGGTGGTCGGGTGGGTTCAGTGCTGGCCGGGGCCGATTCAGCGCGGGTGGGTGCGGGGACGGGGACGGGGGTGGGCGTCAGGCGGTGGAAGATGTGGGCGAAGGCGAGGAGGGTGAAGATGTCGCTGAGGACGGGGGTGCGGAAGACGAAGGGGCGCGGGCCGATGCCGTCAGAGATCGAGTCGATGTGAGTGAACCCTGTGCTGGTTGCGGGCGGTCAGCGTAGGGGCAATGCCCTGTTGGGTCGCCAACTGTGGAAATCTGGCGGTCAGTTAAGGTCGAAATCGAACTCTGCGGTGACGGGAGCGTGGTCGGACCAGCGTTCCGCGTGGGTGTCGGCGCGCTCGACGTAGGCCTCGACGGTCTTGGCGGCGAGGCCGGGGGTGGCGACCTGGAGGTCGATGCGCCAGCGGATAGACGCCTTTTCGATAAAGGTCTACCCGTTCGAGTGCAGCTTGTTCGAGGGTGCCCGTTGGCCTTGGCGGTAGGGGGAGGCCCATGGGCATCATGACGGCTTTGGCGCCGGTTCGGGCGGTGGTGGGTTCGCGTGTGTCGGATACGCATGGGGATGAGGGCAAGGTTTCGCATCTGGTGCAGGCAGAGTCGGCGACTCGGCACGCGGTCTCGAAGGAGTGGGAGATCGTCGGGTCGTTCGAGGACCTGGACGTCTCTGCGGAGGTCACGCCGTGGAAGCGTCCGGACCTGGGGCCGTGGTTGACCGAGCGGCAGGGCGAGTGGGACGCGTTGGTGTGGGCGAAGGTCGACCGGGCGTTCCGCTCGGCGAAGGACTGCGCGGACGTGGCGCACTGGGCGGAGGAGAACCACAAGGTCCTGGTGTTCACCGACGACGGGATCACTCTGGACTACCGGCAGGGTCGAGAGTCGTCGTTCGGGAACGAGCTGGCGAAGGTGTTCCTGATGCTGGCGTCGATCTTCGCGGAGATGGAGCTCAAGCGGATCAAGGCCCGCGTCACGGCCGCGCACAAGCACCTGCGGAAGACGGACCGGTGGGCCGGCGGGCAGCCGCCGTACGGCTACCGGATCGTCGACCGCCCCGGGGGCGGCCGCACCCTCGAGCCGGACCTGGTGACGTCCGAGGCGGTCCGGTACATGGGCCAGCTGCTCCTGGAGGGGCAGAGTCAGTGGATGATCGCCATGGCCCTGGAAGGCGCCGGGTTCGACACCCCGTCGATGCACGCGTACAAGAACCAGGGCGACACCTACACGAGCAAACGCAAGACCGCGCCGTCGAACCACTGGAACACGACCAGCGTGGGGAAGATCCTTCGCTCGCCGGCGACGATGGGCCTGAAACTGACCGGCCGCTCCGTCAAGGCACGCAAGATCGCCCGAGACGCCAAGGGCCTGCCGATCCGGATGGCCAAGCCGCTGTTCACCGAGGAGGAGTGGGCCGCGATCCAGGCGGCGATGGACGAGCGCACGATCACCAAGGAACGATCGAACGGCGCCTCACCCTGGCTCGGCGTTGCGCACTGCGACCGCTGCGGCGATCGGTTCTACCGGCAGCTGAACCTCGCCAAGAACGGCAAGATCTACGAGTACTACCGGTGCGCGAAGACGGCCGGCAAACCAGCGTGCAAGGGCCAGTCCGTCAGGGGCGAGCGCGTCACCACAGCGATCGCCGCTCTGGTGGACCGGTTGGCCGGCCTGGCGATGACGGTGCGCAGGTTCATCCCCGGCGAGGACCACACCGAGCAGCTCAACCACGTCACCCAGGCCATGAAGGACCTCCGCGAGGAGAAGCGCCGAGGCTTGTTCGACTACCCCGGCGGCGACGACGAGTACGCCGAAGCCCTCGAAGTCCTCGTTGACGAACGCCGCCGCCTCGCAGCCCTCCCACAACGTTCCTCCACCTGGGTGGAAGTCGAGACCGGCCAGACCTTCGCGGATGCCTGGGCCCAGCCCGACCAGGACGACCGCCGCCAACTCCTCCTCGGGCGGAGGCGAGTTCGGGCTCTACGCCACCAAGATCGCGGTCCCGGCCGACGCCAGGCCGGTGCTGAGGTTCGTCGCCCGGACGAAGGAGGGGCCGGCCCCGTACGCGCGCTTCTCCTACGATGACGGCACCTCGCAGACCGTACCGGCGACGAGCTCGGGTGACGGGTGGCAGGAGTTCGGCGGCAGTCTCGACGCGGCCGGCAAGACCATCGAGCGGATCTCGGTGGGCTTCGCCGACTCCGAGCGCCTGGTGAACACCGTGCTCGGTCAGCTTCGCCTCTACGACGCGTCGAAGGACGTGAAGCCGGATCCGATCGAGGTCTCGTCCACGGCGTCCACGATCTCCTGGACCGGCCCGGCCAGTCCGTCGATCGCCTACTGGAACGTCTACGCGCGCCAGGGCGGGTGCCTCAACTTCCTGGATCCGGCGTTCACGACGACCTACGACACCTCGCTCCCCATGTACAGCCCGCCGCAGCCGGCCGACGACTACGTCATCCAGCCCGTCTCGACGAGCGGCACGGCGGCCACCTTCGGGGACCTCTGCTGCGGTGATCGCTAGGCGAGGAAAGAGGCAGCCGACGGGGCCCCAGGACGCCACGGTGCGTGCTCGAACGGCCGTCAGGCAGCGCCAATCGGCTGAGCCGCACCCGACACGACACCGATCACCCCGGCGTCGGGCGGACAAGGTGGATAACTAGGTCCTGTCACACTGTCAGACGAGTCGACCGCCCTCGTTCCCACTCTCACACGGTGCCCACCCTCACACCGGGGCCTCGAAACGTGCCGGGCGTGCCCGGGGCGCCGGGAGGTCGCAACGGCCGCACGCGGCTGGGGGTTGCCTCGGACGACGCCGTCACCAGTGGCCGAGCGGGGTTGGCTCACCAACCCCGCTCGGAGGATTGATGCACGTATCACGTGCCTTGCGTTCGATCGTCGCCGGCGCCTCACTGGGAGCAGCTCTGGTGGCCTCCCCGGCGTGGTTCGCCACGCCCGCCGCCGGAGCCGGCCTCAAGTCGCCCGTCCACGGGACGGCCACGCGGTCCACTGACTCCGGACCCGCGCTGCACCATGACACCTCGCCACCGTTGCGTGACCTGGCGCACGGACACGGACAGCGCCGGTCCGCCCCCGGCGTCGTGCCCCCCGCAGATGCGCAGCACCCGTCCCTCACAAGGGCCGCTCCTTCGGACGGGGTGGTGCAGGAACACGACGGCAGCCGGGGCCGGATCCGGTTGGACGTCAGTTTCGACGGCATCCGGGAGGCCGGGGGCGTCCCTCCCGACCCCAACGCCTCGGTGGGCTCCCGCCAGATCGTGGAGATCACCAACTTCGACCTCGCGGTGTACTCCAAGACCGGTGCCACGGAACTGGGGCAGCTGACCACCCAGACGCTGTTCAGCGGGTTCGGCGGACCGTGCGAGACCGCTCCGAACCCCGACATCGGGGACCCCGTGGTCCGCTGGGACTCCCTGGCCCACCGCTGGATCCTCAACCAGTTCGCGCTCGACCAGGCAGGCGGCCCGAACCTCCTGTGCGTGGCCGTCTCCAGCAGCGAGGACGCCACCGGCGCGTACTACCGGTACGCCTTCGGGTACCAGCACTTCATCGACCACCCGAAGGTCTCGGTCTGGCCGGACGCCTACTACGCGGCCTTCACCGCCGGGGCGTTCCCCGAGACCTGCGCCTGGGACCGGAGCAGGATGCTGCGCGGAGCCGACGCCGACCAGCAGTGCTACATCGTCCCGACCCCGACCATCCCGCTCCCCTCGGACCTCGACGGCCCGACCCCGCCCCCGCAGGGCGAGCCCAACCTGCTGATCGCCCTCAACCCCGCCTACAACAGCCTGCAGTACTGGCGGTTCCACGTGGACTGGGCGGACCAGACCCGCACCGCCGTCACGGGCCCGGAGGAACTGCCGGTGGCCCCCTACACCCCGGCCTGCATGAGCACCGATCCCACCCGATGCGTCCCCCAGGCCGGCACCACCCAGCAACTGGACTCGCTCTCCTACTCCGCCATGTACCGGCTCGCCTACCGCAACTTCGGCGACCACGAGTCCTTGGTCGTCAACCACGCGGTCGACGCGCCCGGCGGTGTGGGGGTTCGATGGTACGAACTGCGGCTGGACCACGGCCGGCCGGTCGTTCATCAGCAGAGCACCTACGCGCCGGGGTCCACGTACCGGTGGATGGCGTCCGCGGCCCAGGACAGGAACGGCGACATCGCCCTGGGGTACTCGACGTCGAACTCCCAGGCCCGTCCCTCGATCAGCGTCACCGGACGCCTGGCGGACGACCCGCTGAACGCGATGACGTTCGGCGAGACCACTGTGTGGACCGGCACCGGCTCCCAGACCGGGAGCAACCGCTGGGGTGACTACACCTCCATGGCGATCGACCCGGCGGACGACTGCACGTTCTGGTACACCAACCAGTACCAAGCGGTCGACGGCACCGGAAACTGGAACACCCGCATCGCCTCCTTCCACCTCTCCGGCTGACGCGGCCACCACGGCCACGGGCGACACCCGGGGCGGACGGCACCGCCGACCGCCCCGGGCCTCAAGTCATCGCCTGTGCCGCGCGGCGACTCTCGCCAGACGGCCTTGGTTTTTACAAACCGAGGCGTTTCCAGAACATCAGCTGACTGTCAGTCAGAGCAGCGGATCGCCGCATAGTGCAGTTGCAGTGCCAGTAGCAGCCCCAATCGTTGCTCCGGTAGGGCGTGCGATGAACCGAAGCAGTTGAAGCCAGCTTCCCGAACTCGGCTCAGCGCTACAGGAGTTGGTCGAGGTCGAAGGCGGCTGTCACTGGTGCGTGGTCGCTCCAGCGCTCGGCGTGGGTGGCGGCGCGCTCGACGTAGGCGGCGATGCACTTGTTCGCGAGGCCGGGGGTGGCGACCTGGAGGTCGATGCGCCAGCGGATAGACGCCTTTTCGATAAAGGTCCACCCGTTCGAGTGCAGCTTGTTCGAGGGTGCCCGTTGGCCTTGGCGGTAGGGGGAGACCCATGGGCATCATGACGGTGTTGGCGCCGGTTCGGGCGGTGGTGGGTTCGCGTGTGTCGGACACACATGGGGACGAGGGCAAGGTCTCGCATCTGGTGCAGGCGGAGTCGGCGACTCGGCGCGCGGTCTCGAAGGAGTGGGAGATCGTCGGGTCCTTCGAGGACCTGGACGTCTCCGCCGATGTCACGCCGTGGAAGCGCCCGGACCTGGGCCCGTGGCTCACCGAGCGCCAAGGCGAGTGGGACGCGATGGTGTGGGCGAAGGTCGACCGGGCATTCAGGTCCGCGAAGGACTGCGCGGACGTGGCGCACTGGGCGGAGGAGAACCACAAGGTCCTGGTGTTCACCGACGACGGGATCACCCTGGACTACCGGCAGGGTCGGGAGTCGTCGTTCGGGAACGAGCTGGCGAAGGTCTTCCTGATGCTGGCGTCGATCTTCGCGGAGATGGAGCTTAAGCGGATCAAGGCCCGCGTCACCGCTGCGCACAAGCACCTGCGCAAGACGGACCGCTGGGCCGGCGGGCAGCCGCCGTACGGCTACCGGATCGTCGACCGCCCCGGGGGCGGCCGAACTCTCGAACCGGACCCAGTGACCTCCGAGGCCGTCCGCTACATGGGCAAGCTCCTCCTGGAGGGGCAGAGTCAGTGGATGATCGCCACCGCTCTGGAGGCCGCTGGCTTCGACACCCCGTCGATGCACGCGTTCAAGAACCAGGGCGAGTCATACACGAGCAAGCGCAAGACGCCGCCGTCGAACCACTGGAACCCGACCAGCGTGGGCAAGATCCTGCGCTCGCCGGTGACGATGGGCCTGAAGCTGACCGGTCGGTCCGTGAAGGCGCGCAAGATCGCCCGGGACGCGAAGGGCCTGCCGATCCGGATGGCCAAGCCTCTGTTCACAGAGGAGGAGTGGGCCGCCGTCCAGGCGGCGATGGACGAGCGCGGGATCACGAAGGAACGCTCTAACGGCGCCTCGCCCTGGCTGGGCGTTGCGCACTGCGACCGCTGCGGCGACCGGTTCTATCGGCAGGTGAACCTGGCCAAGAACGGCAAGATCTACGAGTACTACCGGTGCGCGAAGACAGCCGGCAAACCAGCGTGCAAGGGCCAGTCCGTCAAGGGCGAGCGCGTCACTGCGGCGATCACGGCTCTGGTGGAGCGCTTGGCCGGGTTGGCGATGACGGTGCGCAGGTTCATCCCCGGCGAGGACCACACCGAGCAGCTCAACCACGTCACGGCGGCCATGAAGGACTTGCGCGAGGAGAAGCGCCGCAACCTTTTCGACTACCCCGGAGGCGACGACGAATACTCCGAAGCCCTCGAAACCCTGGTCGACGAACGCCGCCGCCTCGCAGCCCTCCCGCAACGCCCCTCCACCTGGGTGGAAGTCGAGACCGGCCAGACCTTCGCGGATGCCTGGGCCCAGCCCGACCAGGACGACCGCCGCCAACTCCTTCTCGGCCTCAAGGCCCGCCTCTACATGACCCCCACCATCGAAGGCTGGTACCTACCCGCCGAACTCCAAGCACGAGCGCCGGAGCTGGAACGGACTGGAAGCTCGGCGTAGCTGGGCAGGTACTCGGCTAGCTCGCTGCCGCCGAACTGTGCCAGAGTGGCTGATCCGCGTAGACGGTCCTCCAGTGTGTGGCGCCGGCCTGTCAGGTACCGGCTGTGCGCTCATTAGGGGCGGCACACCGCTGCTTGAGTCCTCCATACCGATCAGATTGCCGATGACCGGAACCTGCTGTCGTTGGCCGAAAGGCGGTGGGCATGGTTCGGAACCCGTAGTGTGCACGCGACACGCGCTTCGCGTCGAAGTGGAGTGTCCGATTCGGGTGTGTCTGGGTCTTCGGCACCTGGCGCGAACAGCCGTCGTGTCGTCGGGTCTCCGGCGGCCACCCGGAGGTGTGGTTCAACGGCACAGGGCGGCGTTCATGACGTCGTCGAGCTGCGCCGAGTCGTCGCCGGTCGACTTGAGGGTCAGGGTGACGCTGACGGCGTGGCCGTCGTCGGTGACGCCGGCCCGGGTCCGGTAGCCCGGGATGTTGCCGTTGTGGCCCCAGAAGACGCCTCCGCAGGGCAGGGGCATGCTCGACAGGCCCAGTCCGTAGCGGACGCCGGGGCCGGCGTCGTCGGCGGGGACGGTGGTGCGCATCTGGGCGAGCTGGGCCGTCGGAAGGAGGCGTCCGCCCAGCAGGGCGGTGTAAAAGCGGTTGAGGTCGGAGTCGGTGGAGACCAGCTGGCCTGCCGCCCAGGCCCAGGAGGGGTCCAGCTCGGTGAAGTCCCGCGGCGGTGCGCCCGGGGCGTCCCGGTAGTAGCCGTTGGGGTGGGGTTCTCGGATGGTCTGGTCGCCGGGGGCGGGGAAGTAGGTGTGGCGCAGCCCGATGCGCCGGATGACGCGCCGGTCGATCTCCTCGGCGAGGGGGCGGCCGGTGACCTGCTGGACGATCAGCCCGGCCAGCAGGTAATTCGTGTTGCTGTACTGCCATTTCGTGCCGGGGGCGAGGTCGGATTTCTGGGCCAGGGCCAGGTCGAGGACGTCGCGGGGTTCGAAGTAGTGGTGCCGGATGGCGGCGAGGTCGGCCATCCGAGGGGAGAGCATGTACTCGGGGAGTCCGCTGGTGTGTTGGAGGAGTCGGCGGACGGTGATCAGGCGGCCGTCGATCCCCTCGCCGCGGACCAGGCCCGGCAGGTAGGTGTCGACCGGTTCGTCGAGGCCGACCTTTCCTTCGGCGACGAGCTGCAGCATGACCACCGCGGTGAACACCTTGGTGTTGCTGCCGATCCGCACCTGCCCGTCGACCGGCACCTCGGCACCGGTGGCCGGGTCGGCGACGCCCGCGGTGTAGTTGCGGGTACGCCCGTCGTGGTCGGTGACGCTCGCCAGCGCGGCGGGTGCGATGCCGTCGCGCACCAGCGTGTTCAGGCCCTGCTGGACGGCGTCCGGTCGACCGGCGGCGAACGCGCCGGGCGGTGCCGTCGCCCCCGCCGTCAGGACGCCGACGGCCGCCACGGCTGCCACCGCCGCGGCCACTGCCGTCCGGCGGCGACCGCTGCGCCGCCGGTCGGCGCCCCGTCCTTGTCGTGCCTGCCCGTGCATACGTCAACTCCTTTGGAGCGGTGGGGAAATGATCTGACCGTCGGCCGGGTCGGGGCGTCCAGGGCGGCCCGACCCGGCCATCGGTGTGGTGCTACAGCGTGCCCGCCTCGCGGACGCTGTGGAGGTGGACCAGGACGTCGTAGGCCTGGCCGACGGCGAGGTCGTCACCCTTGTCGGCCGGGTATATCGCACCGAAGCTGTACGTCGGGCGCGCGACGTTCAGCCACTCCTTGGCGGCGGGCGGAGCCTTGCGCAGGTCGACGTAGTAGTCGCGGAACCGGATCTGGTCGAGCGTGTACTCGTTGGTGTCGGGAGCGGCCGGGCCGACGGTCCACTTCTTCCAGGGGGTATCGGCGACCGAGCCATCGTTCTTGTCCTTGGAGAGGAAGGAACCCTGGTCGAAGGAGGCGCCGATGACGAGGTAGTCCTTCTTCAGGATGCCGCGGAGGATCGAACCCTGGCTCTCCGGATACATCACGGGGTCGGAGGTCGCGTAGCCGGCGTGATCGTCGTGGGCCGACATCGGGACCACCCGGCGCTGCGGCGCCCGTGAACGCACCGCCCTGACGCCGGCACGGCAATGTAGCGGGTCAGGTGCGCGCATCCCGACCCATCCCCGCCGCGTGACCCGGCAACCCGGCGAACGTGTGCGGTCACCGCGGTACGTGGCGGAGGCGAGTGATGCACGCCGCCCCTCACAGGAGGCGCCGCACGGCCTCCATGATCGCGTTCCGGCAGTCCTCCGGGTCCGACGTCAGGACAGTCGTCGCCGGCATGCTCGCGGCATTCGTCGGGCTCCAGGCCGAGGCGATGGCCAGGACGAGGGTGAGAAGTGTGGCCGGGGTGAAGCCCGGTGTGCCCACTCCGCCCTTCCGAACCGCTTCCAAGGAGGCGAGCTTGTCGTCGTGGGTCTGCTTGGCGACGGCAGGGTCCCGTTCCACGGCAGTGCCGCGTTCCAGCCGGTGCCAGGTCGCCAGGCGGAGCACCTCGGGGTGCTTCTGGTAGAAGTCGAACAGCCGCCCGGCGTAGCCCGGCAGGTCGTCAGGTGTGAAGGGCACCATGTCGAGGCCGCGCCCGAGGTGTGCGTCGAAGACGGCGTCGAAGAGCCCGTCCTTGTTGCAGAAGTAGACGTAGATGAGGTTCTTGTTCGCCGAGGCGACCTTGGCGATCCGGTCGACGCGGGCTCCCGCGATCCCGTACGCCGCGAACTCCTGGGTCGCTGCGTGGAGGATGCGCGCCTTCGTGGCCTCGGCTCGGGACATGGGAGTCATGCTAACAGCGCCTACTGGATCTTGCCGGGGCGTAGGACCCGTTGCCCTCGCCAGGTGAGCGCGTTCGCCGCTGGAACCACGGTGGATTCGTTTGAGACATGAGGCGATTCGTTCGGGAGTCCCGTCGGTGGTCTTGCTCCGGGTGAACCGGTGAGGGGGAGAAGTGCCTCGCCGGAACGGTGAGTTGCCACCGCCCGGCGATGACCGGGCCGACGGTCGGCGCGATGCGCAGACCCACGACGAGGCAGGCCGGGGGACCGCGGCGACGTGCTCCTCGCGATCAGGGACCGGTACGCAGCGTGTGTCGTCACCGCAGTCCGAAGGCGTCGATCACTGCCTCGGAGGCGAGCAGCATGACGGTGCACCACAGGGTGACACCGGCCATCAGCCAGCCGATCAGCCGCCACCGGGGCAGGCCCAGCGCCGTGCCAAGCATGGCCGATCCCCAGGTGCCGAAGAGCGCAGGCCCGATGATGCCGAAGCCGATCACGCCGTACCGGTTCACCAGGCGCCGGGCCCGTCGGCCGGTGGGGCCGTCAAGGCGGTTCCGGCGGTTGCGGCGGTTGCGGCGGTTCTCGGGCGGCGGCCCGGCGGTGACGGGTCGCCGCTTCGAGCGCCAGAGCAGCCAGCGGGTACGCAGCCACCCGGCCGCGAAGACGGCGGACAGCAGGCATCCGGCCGCGCCGAGGAGTACGGCGACGAGCGCGACGGGCGGGGGGAGGGGGATCGAGAGGCCGAAGGGTACGGCCGGGGTGCCCAGGGCGAATCCGGCGAGCACGGCCAAGGCGAAGTTCAGCACGCAGCACTCCTCATCTGGGGGACGGGCGCCACGTCGGTTCGCGGCGACAGTGACTTAACTAACCAGTTATGCTATCGCGGTGACCACCTCACCATCCGCCTCAGCATCCTTGCCGGGCAGTTCGGTTGAACGACTGGCGGCATCCAGGTACGTACTTCTCACGACGTTCCGCCGGGATGGGCGGGCCGTGCCCACTCCGGTGTGGGTGATGGGGGACGGGGACTGCCTGGCCGTGTGGAGCGCGGCCGACGCCGGCAAGGTCAAACGGATCCGCAACAGCGGCCGGGTGACCGTCGCTCCCTGCAACTGGCGGGGAGTCCCGAAGGGGGAATCCGTGCCCGGTGTCGCCGAGTTGCCCGCCGACCGGGACACCGTCCACTACCTCGACCTGATGAAGCGCAAGTACGGCCTCGTCGCGCGGGTCGGCTTGCTGGGCAGCCGACTGAAGGGGTCCGGGTACCGCGCGGTGGGCATCCGGATCCGACTCGCGGAGTGACCCTCGCGGACCTCCGTCGCATCCGGCCATCGCTCTTTGCCCGAAGTCGTGTTGACGGTCCGTCGGATCTCGGGCAGCCTTGCCTCGGAATATTAACCATCCAGTTAGTCAATCTATTTCGAACGGAGTGGCACCGCCATGTCGGCATCCACCACTGAGCTCACCAGCATCCCGCCCGAATCAGGACCCCCGTCCCCGCGGTCCTCGCTGCGGTGGTGGGCGCTGGCCGTGATCGGCCTGGCCCAGTTGATGATCATGCTGGACGCCACCATCGTGAACATCGCGCTGCCGTCCGCCCAGGCCGACCTGGGCTTCTCCGACAACGACAGGCAGTGGGTCGTCACCGCCTACGCACTCACCTTCGGCAGCTTGCTGCTGATCGGCGGGCGTGTCGCCGATCTCTTCGGCCGCAAGCAGGCCTTCCTCGCGGGTGTCATCGGATTCGCCGCCGCCTCGGCGCTCGGCGGAGCCGCCGGCAGCTTCGAACTCCTGGTGCTGGCCAGGGCGATCCAGGGCATCTCGGGTGCCCTGCTGGCCCCGGCGGCCCTCTCCCTGCTGACGACCATCTTCACCGACGTCAAGGAGCGGGGCCGGGCCTTCGCGATCTTCGGTGCCATCGCGGGCGCCGGCGGCGCGCTCGGCAACCTGCTCGGCGGCCTGCTGACCGAGTACCTCAACTGGCGTTGGACCCTCTACATCAACCTGGCGTTCGCGGCGGTGGCGCTCCTGGGCGGTCTGCTGCTGATCGAGCGTCAGTCGCGGGCGGAGCAGCGCCCCAAGCTCGACGTCCCCGGTGCGGTACTCGTCACCCTGGGGCTCTTCGGCCTGGTCTACGGGTTCTCCAACGCCGAGTCGCGCGGGTGGAGTTCTCCCGCCAGCTGGGGTCTGCTGGTCGGAGGCCTCGCCCTGATCGCCCTCTTCGCGTACTGGCAGTCGACGACGGCCGGGCCGCTGCTGCCCCTGCGCATCCTCCTCGACAGGGATCGAGGCGCCTCCCAGATCGCCATTCTGGTCGCCACCGGAGGCATGTACGCGGTCGCGTTGTTCCTCGCCTACTACATGCAGCAGACGCTCAAGTACACCCCGGTCGAGGCGGGGCTCGCCTTCCTGCCCATCCCCGCCGCGCTGGTCGTTGCCTCCGCCCTGGCCGTGGGGGTCCTGATGCCCCGGGTGGGGCCGAAGATCGTGATTCCCCTCGGGATGGCGCTGCTGGGCGTGGGCATGGTCTGGTTCACCCGCCTGGATCTGGACAGCACCTACACGGGAGGCATTCTGCCGCCGCTGCTCGTCCTGGGCCTCGGTCTCGGCCTGGTCTACGCGCCGGCGATCGACCTGGCCACCTACCGGGTTCACGAGGATGACGCCGGGGTGGCCTCCGCGGCGGTCAACACCTCGCAGCAGATCGGTGGTTCGTTGGGGATCGCCGTTCTCAACACGCTCGCGGCGACCGCCGCGGGCAGCTATCTCAGCAGCCGGCAGGCCACGCCCGAGGTGATCGCCGGGGCGGCGTTGCACGGCTACTCCACCGCGTACTGGTGGGCGGCCGGCCTCGCAGCCGTCGGGCTCGTCGTGACCTTCGCGCTGTACCGTCCCGGTGTTCGGGAGAAGTCCCCCGACGCGGTGAAGGCCGTCGCCATGTGACACCTGCTCCACGAAGTCCCTCCATCCTTGAACCGCAAGCAGCCCCCGGGGCCGTGCCGCGCCCCTCGGGGGCCGGTCGCCGCCCCGGGGGCTGCTTGGTCGGGCCGCCCTTGAGCGACTGATGGCGGAAGCCGAGTACGGCACCCGCAGTCCTCCCCGGGCTCCGGGGGCGGCACGGCACGAAGCCGCCTCGGCCCGAAGCCCGGCAGGACGGTGCGTAGGGCCTGTTCGGCGGCCTGCGGGTCGTAGTCCCCGAAGTGCTGGAGGACGGCGGACCAGGGTTCGCGGTAGGTGGCCCAGTCGTCGGCGGGCTCGCCGGCGTTGTAGGCGTCCTTGACCTCTTCCGCGTTGAAGTACGCGGTCAGGGAGGGGTGGGCGCCGCGGTCCACGGACGTCAGCTGCCCGTTCTGGCGCAGGCTGACCCGGCCCCAGATGGGTCAGCCGATCTCGGGGTGTGCGCCGAGTTCGGCGTTCGGCACTTCCAGGACGATGGCGAAGACGTTCTTGTCGGCGCCCCAGTCCACGCCGGTCCACTGGAACTTGGCGACGATGCCGTCGAGGTCGGCGAAGAACGGGTCGCTGCGGAACCCGGCGTAGAACGTGTACGGCCCGGAGTGCGCCGCGGTGGTCTCGGCGCCGAAGTTCACCGGCACGTCGATGAAGAGCTCCTGGCCGAGGGCCTCGTGGGAGCGGGCCTGCTCGTCCGTGGCCCGCAGGACGGTGACGCCCTGCCGGCCGTCCTCAGGCGGGGAGAAGACGAAACTGTACGCCACGTCGGAGCGGTGGTCGCCGTCGGTGTCGACGTTGACGCGGTAGACGGCGTCCGGGTGGAACGCTTGGCCGCCGGTGGGGGCGACCGGGTTGACGTTCAGGATCAGCACGGTCCGGTCGCCAGGCACGGTGAAGGCGAACAGGTCCGTCATGTCGAGGCGGGCGTCGTCCAGGGGGAGCGGAGGTTGGGGCCGCTGAGGTGATGAGACATGCCCACCAGCATGAGCAGCCCTGCCCCTTCGTGCCCGGCTGGCGGGCTCTTCGTGCCGCGGATTCACACCGATGCCGCCCCGCCGCGTCCGTCGGGCCGTGCTGGTGGAGCGGGTCACCGAGCGGGCTCCCCGCCGCCGACGCTGACGGCCGCGCCTTGTTGCCGGCCCGCTGTCCATCGATTGTCTGCCGGGACGCCGGGCCCAGGCGCGACCCGGGGTGCCGCGGCCGTGTTGACCAGGGCGTTGACTGTGCGCCGACGAGGTCGTTGATCGCTCGTCTACCAGTCTCCCCGACGGTATGTCAGGTCCGGTCACGGGCTCGGCGGCTTCCGGGCGGGGCCGCCGGCAGACGACTCAGGAGGACTCGCATGTCCCGTATTCCCCTTCGCGTCCGCGCCGCGGCCGTCGCGGCCCTGGTGACGGCCGTCGCGCTGCCCTCGCGGGCACGGCCACCGCCTCGGCGGCGGTTCCCACCGGTGTCCAGAGCTCGCAGAGCTCGATCCTGGGCGCCGATTCGCCCACGACCTGGGCCGAGAAGAACGGCGGCTACATCCAGATCAACTGGACCCCGCCGAACAACGTCGGCAAGTACGACTGGATCGGCCTCTACAAGCGGGACCCGAACGCCATCGGCATCGACAGCTACGAGACCTGGCAGTGGGCCTACAACCACGGCACCTCGTACCTGACCAGCGTTCCGGCGGTCAGCGGCGACTACTGGACGGCCTACATCTCCTACGACTACGCCTCCGGCCAGTACCGGCTGATGTCCTCGCAGATGAACATCCTCGCCTGAGCGGTGGCCCTGCGCCGCTTTCCCTCAACATGTTCGGTCCGAAAGAAGGAGAAGACCATGAAGGTCTCCCGCCCAAGGCCGTCCAATGCTCCGGGTTGATTCCGAGGGCCACTCCAGAATTACTGTGACATTCCTGCCGCCCAGTCCTGCCCGAAGGGATTTTTGGCATGACAACCGTGCGCCGCACACTTGGCGTTCCGCCATTTTTCTGCCCTTTGCCCGACGCCGTGTACGACAAGCCGGAGGAAATAGATGCCGGCGCCGTCGCCTGGATGTTCCGGCAAGGGTTCCGCAAGGAGGGTGACTGGCTGCCGCGCATGAATGCGGGTTCGTACACCGCACACTGCATGCCGTACGTCCTCGACCGGTGCGCCGAGATCATCACCTATGTCATGTACTGGGGCGGCGCCTGGGACGACGACCTCGACGTGATCCCGGGGCTGGACCAGCCCGCACCGCTGACGGTCCACGTCAGCCGTCTCAAGCACATCCTCGCCTCGCCCAAGTCCGTCGTGCCGCCCGGAGACGCGTACCTCTCCTCTTTCCAGGACTTCTGGAACCACATCTCCACCGTGTCGACCCCGGGCCAGCTCGAGCACCTGCGCCAGGGTTTCTGCAGCTACTTCGACGGCGTGCTGTGGAAATGTGCGAACCAGAGCCTCGGTGAACTCCCCGAACTGGGCGACTACCTGATCATGCGTGGCAACGATGTGGCCGGCCCCTGGCTGACCGCACTCACTCCGATCGGCGGCGGCTACGAACTGACCGCAGCCGAACGCCTCGATCCCCGGGTGCGCGCCGCCTCCGAAGCCGTATCCGTCATCGTCGGTCTCGACAACGACCTGATCTCCATTCACCGGGAGAATCTCCAGGGCTTGTTCGACCAGAACGCCATCAGCATCATGGTGCGCGACCGGCAATGCACGCCCGAGGAAGCGGTCGCCGAGGTCCGCGCGCTGCGCGACCGAATCATGTCCCTTTATCTGAATCTGCGTGACCAGGTCTCCGCGACTGCCCGCCCGGAACTGCGGCGATACGTCCACGAGATCGGCTACTGGATTCGCGGGCACATCATCTGGGCGGACTTCACCACCCGTTACTGCGCGCCTGTCGACCCGGAGACCGGCGAAGAACAGGACTTCGGTGGCTACGGCCTGGTCTGGGCCGACGAGCCGGCTGACGCCAACCCTGCGCCCCTGCCGATTCCACAGATCGCCTGGTGGTGGGACCAGTTGGAGAAGTGACAGCGGCGACGCAAAGTCCGACAGGTCCACAAGTTCGCCACTAACCGCATGGAGGTTTGTTCCGTGACAGGCCAGGAAACCCGCAGTTACACGAAGGGCAGCGCACCGAATGCCCTGCCCGTGCTCGGGCACGCGAATCAGCTGCGCAGCGACCCGCTCACCTTCCTCCGATCACTGCCCGAGCAGGGCGATCTCGTGAAGATCATGGTGGGGCCGACCCCCATGTACATCGCGTGCCACCCTGATCTGGTCCACGAGATGCTGACCGACAAGGTCAAGGACTTCGTCAAGGGCGGTCCCGTGATGGACCGCGTGCGCACGGTCCTCGGAGACGGGCTGGTCACGGTCGACGGCCTCGTCCATCGCAAGCAGCGACGCCTGATCCAGCCGTCCTTCCACCCTGCGCGCATCGCCGAGTACGTCGGCATCATGCAGAAGCAGGCAGCCGTGTCGGCTCATGAATGGCCGGAAGGCAAGAACGTCGACCTCCTGATGCAGATGGGCAACCTCAGCGCCGACGTGGCGTTGAGCTGCCTCTTCTCCGAGCCCGGTGAGGGCGAGGTGCGCCGGGGCGGTCACCACGGTCTCCCGACGGCCCTGAACACCGTGATCGACGGCATGTTCTTCCGCATGCTCAACCCGCTGCCGGCGCTGTCCTTCCTGCCCACTCCCGGCAACCAGCGCTACAAGCGGGCGGAGGCGCAGCTGCACCAGGTGGTGAACGAGACCATTGACCGCTACCGCCGCTCGGGCGACGGCGGCGGTCTGTTGCGCACGATGATGACGGAGGTCGACGAGGAGGGGCACCGCTTCACCGACCAGGAGCTGCACGACCAGTCCATCACCCTGCTCCTCGGAGGCGCGGAGACCACCGCCGTCCTGATGTCGTGGATCTTCCACCTGCTGCACGAGAACCCGCAGGTCGCCGCCAAGTTGCACGCGGAGCTCGACGAGGTGCTGGCCGGCCGCCCGGTGACGGCCGAGGACCTGAAGAAGCTGCCGTACACCCGCAACGTCGTCGCCGAGGGTCTGCGCCTCTACCCGCCGGCCTGGCTGCTCAGCCGTCGTGCCGCTGTCGACACCACGCTCGGCGGGCTGCCCGTGCCGGCCGGCACCGAGCTGTCGTACAGCCCCTTCCTGCTGAACCGGGACGCCCGCTACTTCGACGCCCCCGACAGCTTCGAGCCGGACCGGTGGCTCACCATGTCGACCACTCCGCGCAAGGGCGCCTACCTGCCCTTCGGCGCCGGGAACCGCAAGTGCATCGGTGACGCGTTCGCCCTCACCGAGGCCCAGGTCATCGTGGCCACCGTGGCCCAGTACTGGAAGCTGGACCGCGCCCCGGGCACCCGCCCCACGCGCGCCCTCGTGCGGATGAGCCTGCGTCCCGACCAGCTCACGGTGGTGCCGACCCGTCGGCAGCCGGCACGCGAGCCGCAGTCCGCCGCGAGCTGAACCCGTTCCGTTCGACCGACAGGGGCCCGGCGGGTGCCGCACCGGGCCCACCCCTGCCCGGCATGCCCTCCACCATGTGAACCCGCATGTACGGAGGGCATGCCATCCGGCGCGGCCCGAACACCCACCGCTCGCCCCTCCCTCGGCGACCCGCACCTGCGGTGCGGCCCGGCGACTGCCGGGACCCTCCTTCGCCCGGCCGGAAAGTGATGCCTCTCGGCGCTTTCCCTCCCATGCCACGTCCTTGCGGACGCGGCCACATGGTCTTGACGAACAGGAGTAACGACATGAACCCGACCACCAGCCTTCGCGAGCCGGGAGCCGACGCCCTGGACTCGGTTCATCTGCGCGGCCTGATAGACGAGCGATTGAACGCCTTCCTCGACGCCAACTGCGACAGGCAACCCCACCTGGTCTCGCTCATCGAGCACCTGCGTGGCTTCCTGACCGCCGGCGGCAAGCGCATCCGGCCGCTCTTGTGCATGGTGGGCTGGCACGCGGCGGGCGGATACGGCGACACGGGGCCCGTCATCGGCGCGGCGGCCTCGCTCGAACTCTTCCACGCCTTCACCCTCATCCACGACGACGTGATGGACGCCTCCGACACCCGGCGTGGCCGTCCGACCCTCCACCGGACGCTGGAGACGGGTGCGGACGCCACGACCGCCGAGCGGTTCGGCACCAATAGCGCGATCCTGCTCGGCGACCTGGTCATGGTGTGGTCGGACGAGCTGCTGTACTCCAGCGGCATCGACCACGAGCGACTGGTCGCCGTCCGACCGCTGCTGGACGCCATGCGCACCGAGGTGATGATCGGTCAGTACCTGGACCTGCTGGCCACCGGGAAGCCCAACGAGGACGTCGAACGGTCGCTGGCCGTGATCCGCTACAAGACGGCGAAGTACACCGTGGAGCGGCCGCTGCACATCGGCGCGGTCCTTGCCGGAGCGGACCAGGCCCTGCTGGACGTCTTCACCGCCTACGCCCTTCCGATCGGCGAGGCCTTCCAATTGCGCGACGACCTCCTCGGCGTCTTCGGCGACCCGTCCAAGACCGGCAAGTCGGTCCTGGACGACCTGCGGGAGGGCAAGGCGACCGCTCTGATGGCACACGCCCTCCACGTCGCCGGCGCCGAGCAGGCGCGGGTGCTGAGGTCCCTGGTCGGCGACCCGGACCTGGACGAGGCAGGTGCCGAGACGGTTCGCGGGATCCTGCGGGCCACGGGCGCCGCCGACAAGGTAGAGCAGATGATCACCGATCGTGTGCAGCGTGCCCGGCGGGTCCTGGACGAGACCCCGTTCCCGGACGAGGTCAGGAAGACCCTCGAAATCTTCGTCACCACCACGACACTCCGGACCACCTGAGCACCACGTCGGCGCGGGTCGCCACCGTCCCGGCGCCGCCACACGCGTCGCTCGCCTCGCGAGCCCACCCCGTCCGGAACCCGCTGCCGGGGGCGACCGGGGGAGAACCGGCCCGGCACCCGCCAGGGACGCGGTTCCGCGAGCACGCACCGTCGGGTGCGGCTCGACGCCCTGGCCCGCCCTGCGCGATGACATCGCTCGCGCCGGCGGCCGCGACCGCCGGCCACGGTGGTCCGGGGGTGGCCCGGGCATGACGCGGCGCGCGGTCGAACGGGCTTACTTCATTCCTTCCTAGAAATCTGGATGACGCGATCTCAATGGAATTTCGACAAGGGGAGCTGAGCACGTCGACTCCACCGGCCTCGGCGGCAGGGACAGCGGACAGCCGCCGTGCTCGCTCGGTCGGCACCGGCCACGCCCATGCCAAGGCCATTTTGCTGGGGGAGCACGCGGTCGTCTACGGAGCCCCGGCGCTCGCCCTGCCCGTTCCGCAGCTGTCGATCACCGCCAGCGCCGGGTTCTCCACCCGTGGTGAAGAACCGGCAGGTGTGTCCTTCACGATGACCGGATCCGCCTGGAAGGAGGTCGGAACGCAGGCATCCGAGGGGCTGCGTCGGCTGACCACCGACTTCAGGGCATCCACGGGCATCGACGACGGCCGGCATCTCGATGTGATCATCGACGGTTCGATCCCGCTCGGCAGGGGGCTCGGCTCCAGCGCGGCCTGCGCCCGTGCCGTCGTCCTCGCCCTGGCCGACCTCTGCGGCCGCGAGGTCTCGCAGCGGACGGTGTTCGACCTGGTGCAGACCGCCGAGAACGTGGTGCACGGCAAGGCCAGCGGCGTCGATGCCATCACCGTCGGCGCGAGCGCGCCGTTGCTGTTCCACGCGGGCGAGGCCCGCACGCTGCTGGTGGGCTGCGACGCGCTGTTTGTCATCGCGGACAGCGGCACCGTCGGCAGCACCAAGGAAGCGGTCGACAAGCTGCGGGAGAGGTTCCGACTCCACGCCGGAGCACAGGAGCGGTTCGTCCGCCGGGCGTCGGAACTGACCAGCGAAGCCGTGGCCACCCTCGCCGCCGGCCGGCCGGAGGAGCTCGGCTTCCTGCTGACGGAGTACCACGGAATGCTCCGCGAGGCCGGGCTGAGCACTGACCGGATCGAGGGGATGGTGAGTGCCGCGCTCGCCGCAGGAAGCCTCGGCGCCAAGATCACCGGGGGTGGGCTGGGCGGCTGCGTCCTCGCTCTGACCCACCCCGAGCAGGCGAGAGAGGTCACCCGGCGGCTGCACGAAGCGGGGGCCGTGCAGACGTGGATCGTCCCACTGAGGAGGCTCGTCACGCATGTCTGAGCAACAGATCACCGTGCGCCGCCCGCAGGACCGGCAGGGCGCGAACGGGGCCACCGCCGTCGCGCACCCGAACATCGCGCTGATCAAGTACTGGGGGAAGCGCGACGAGCGCCTCTTCCTGCCGTGGACCAGCAGTCTGTCGATGACTCTTGACATCTTCCCCACGACCACCCGGGTCCACCTCGACGCCGAGGCTTCGGACGACGAAGTGACCTTCAACGGCGTACCCGCGGCGGGCGAGGAGCGGCGGCGCATCGCCGGGTTCCTCGACCTGGTGCGCCGGCGGGCCGGGCTCACGCACCGGGCCGTCGTCGACACCCGCAACACCGTACCCACCGGGGCGGGCCTGGCGTCCTCCGCCAGCGGCTTCGCCGCGCTCGCCGTCGCCGCCGCCGCCGCGTACGGACTGGACCTCGACGGCACCGGTCTCTCCCGCCTGGCCCGCCGCGGTTCCGGCTCGGCCTCGCGGTCGATCTTCGGCGGCTTCGCCGTCTGGAACGCCGGCAACCCCACGGCGCCGCCCGCGGAGGCCGACCTCAGCTCCTACGCCGAGCCGGTACGGACGGGCGACCTCGACCCCGCACTGGTCATCGCGGTGGTCAACGCTGGCCCCAAGGAGGTGTCCAGCCGCGCGGCGATGCGCCGCACCGTCGAGACCTCGCCCCTGTTCGAGCCTTGGGCCGCGTCGAGCCGGGACGACTTGACCGAGATGAGGGCGGCGCTCCTGCGCGGCGACCTCGACGCGGTGGGTGAGATCGCTGAGCGCAACTCTCTCGGCATGCACGCGACCATGCTGGGCGCGCGCCCTGCGGTGCGCTACCTCGCGCCCGCCTCGCTCACCGTCCTCGACAGCGTGCTGGGGCTGCGGCGCGACGGCATACCGGCCTACGCGACCATGGACGCCGGACCGAACGTCAAGGTGCTCTGCCGTCGTACGGACGCCGACCGGGTCGCCGAGGCCGTGCGCGACGCTGCCGCGGGCGGCACCGTGCACATCGCCGGGCCCGGACAGGGCGCCCGCCTGGTGGACGCGGGCGGACGATGACCTCCGGGCGAACGGTCGTCCGCAGTGCGCCCGGCAAGCTGTTCGTCACGGGCGAGTACGCGGTGGTGGAGCCCGGTACCCCGGCCATCGTGGTGGCCGTGGACCGGGAGATCACCGCCACGGTGACCCTCTCCGAAACGGCCGACATCGTGATCTCCTCCGATCTCGTCCCCCGGGCGGTGAACTGGCGATGGCTCGACGGCCGGCTCCACGCTCCCGGCACGGAGAACGGGGAAGCCGACGGACACGGCGCGCGGGGCGCACTGACGCACGTGGTGGCAGCGGTCGAGACCGTGGGACGACTGCTGGCCGAACGCGGCCTGCCCATGCCCGGGCTGGACCTCTCGATCGGCAGCCGGCTGCATGACAACGGCCGCAAGTACGGCCTGGGGTCGAGCGGCGCGGTGACCGTGGCCACGATCGACGCCATCACGTCCTTGTGCGGACTGGACCTCTCGCCCGACGCCCGGTACCGCCTGGCCGTGATCTCCTCGGTCGGGATCGACCCCGTGGGCTCCGGCGGTGACCTCGCCGCCAGTACCTGGGGCGGCTGGATCGCGTACCAGGCACCCGACCGGGCCTTCGTGCTCGACCTCACCCGCCGGCACGGCGTCGAGGAGGCGTTGCGCACGCCCTGGCCGGGCCACTCGGTCCGGAGGCTTCCGGCCCCGCGCGGCCTCGCCCTCGAAGTCGGCTGGACCGGCAACCCGGCCTCCACCGCCTCGCTCGTGTCCGGTCTGCACCGCCGGATCTGGCGCGGCACCGCGTCGCACCGCGCGTTCGTGGAGACCTCCACCGACTTCGTACGCGCCTCGATCACCGCTCTCGAGGCCGGCGACGACCAAAGCCTGCTGTACCAGATCCGCCGTGCCCGGCGGGAGTTGGCCCGCCTCGACGACGAAGTCGGGCTCGGCATCTTCACACCCGAGCTGACGGCCCTGTGCACGGTCGCCGAAACCGTCGGCGGTGCCGCCAAGCCGTCGGGCGCGGGCGGCGGCGACTGCGGCATCGCGCTGCTCGATGCCGAGGCCATGCACGACATCTCACATGTACGGCAGCGGTGGGCCGCGGCCGGGGTGCTGCCCCTGCCCGTCCGGCCCGCCCCGGAAGGGACCGAGAAATGAGCGCTCAGCGCAAGGACGACCACGTCCGGCTCGCCATCGAGCAGCAGGACACCCGCAGCGGGATCAACCAGTTCGACGAGGTGTCCTTCGTCCACCACGCCCTGGCCGGCATCGACCGGCCGCAGGTGTCCCTGGACACGACCTTCGCCGGGATCTCCTGGCAGGTGCCGCTCTACATCAACGCGATGACCGGCGGGACCGCCAAGACCGGCGTCATCAACCGGGGTCTGGCGATAGCGGCCCGCGAGACCGGGGTACCCATCGCGTCGGGCTCGGTGCACGCCTACTTGAAGGACCCGACGTGCGCCGACACCTTCCGCGTCCTGCGCCAGGAGAACCCCCACGGTTTTGTCATAGCAAATGTCAACGCGACGGCATCGGTCGACGACACCCGGCGTGCCCTCGATCTGCTGGAGGCCGACGCCCTGCAGATCCACGTCAACACGGCGCAGGAAACGGCCATGCCGGAAGGCGACCGGTCCTTCGGGTCCTGGGTCCCGCAGATCGAGAAGATCGCGGCGGCCGTTGACGTACCCGTGATCGTCAAGGAGGTCGGCAACGGCCTGAGCCGGGAAACCGTCCTGCTGCTGCGACAACTGGGGGTCCGCGCGGCGGACGTCGGCGGCCGGGGCGGCACCGACTTCGCCCGGATCGAGAACGGCCGGCGACCGCTCGGCGACTACGCGTTCCTCCACGACTGGGGCCAGTCCACCGCCGCCTGTCTCCTGGACGCTCAGAGCGCCGGTCTTCCCGTGCTCGCCTCCGGCGGCGTCCGCCATCCCCTCGACGTCGCCCGCGCCCTGGCCCTGGGCGCCTCCGGCGTCGGGGCCTCCGGAGTGTTCCTGCGCACCCTGCTCGACGGCGGTCCCGAGGCGCTGATCGAGCAGCTCACGAACTGGCTGGACCAGCTCGCGGCCCTCCAGACCATGCTCGGCGCGCGCACTCCCGCCGACCTCGCGAGCAACGACCTGATCATCCACGGCACCCTCCGTTCCTTCTGCGCCGACCGGGGCATCGACACGGGGCGACTCGCCCGGCGTTCCCGATCGGCCGACACCCTTCACAACGCGACAGGAAAAGCACAGTGACCGACACACACGCCATTGCCAGGGTCCCCATGAAGTGGGTCGGACCCCTTCGAGTCTCCGGGAACGTCGCCAACACCGAGACCCACGTTCCCCTCGCCACCTACGAGACACCGCTGTGGCCCTCCGTGGGCCGCGGCGCGAAGGTGTCCATGCTCACCGAGCAGGGCATCGTCGCCACCCTCGTTGACGAGCGCATGACCCGCTCGGTGCTCGTCGAGGCGACCGACGCCCAGACCGCGTACACGGCCGCCCGCGCCATCGAGGCGCAGATCGAGGAACTGCGCGCCGTGGTCCGCAGCTGTAGCCGGTTCGCCGAGCTGCTCACCGTCCGGCACGAGATCGCGGGCAACCTGCTGTTCATCCGGTTCGAGTTCAGCACCGGCGACGCCTCCGGCCACAACATGGCCACGCTCGCCTCCGACAATCTGCTGACGCACCTGCTGCGGACCATTCCGGGAATCTCCTACGGATCGATCTCCGGGAACTACTGCACGGACAAGAAGGCGACCGCGATCAACGGCATCCTCGGCCGCGGGAAGAACGTGGTCACGGAACTGCTCGTCCCGCGCGACGTGGTGGAAGGCGTCCTGCACACCACTGCCGCCAGGATCGTCCAGCTGAACATCCGCAAGAACCTGCTCGGGACCCTGCTGGCCGGCGGCATCCGCTCGGCCAACGCCCACTACGCCAACATGCTGCTCGGCTTCTACCTGGCCACCGGCCAGGACGCGGCCAACATCGTCGAGGGCTCCCAGGGCGTCACCCTGGCCGAGGACCGCGACGGCGACCTCTACTTCTCCTGCAATCTGCCCAACCTGATCGTCGGCACCGTGGGCAACGGCAAGGGCCTGGAGTTCGTGGAGACGAACCTGACCCGCCTCGGCTGCCGCGTGGACCGCGCCCCCGGCGAGAACGCGCGCCGGCTCGCCGTCATCGCGGCGGCGACGGTCCTCTGCGGCGAGCTCTCGCTGCTCGCGGCGCAGACCAACCCGGGTGAACTCATGCGTGCACACGTCGAACTGGAGCGCGACAACAAGACGGCAAAGGTCGGTGCCTGAACATGTCCAACGCCGCTTCCTTCGGAATCCACGATCTGTCCTTCGCGACGACCGAGTACGTCCTGTCGCACGCGGCACTCGCCGAGTACAACGGCACGGAGATCGGCAAGTACCACATAGGCATCGGCCAGCGGTCGATGAGCGTGTGCGCCGCGGACGAGGACATCGTGACCCTGGGGGCCGCCGCCGCGGCCCCGATCATCGCCCGGCACGGTTCCGAACGGATCCGGACGGTGGTCTTCGCGACGGAATCCTCGATCGACCAGGCGAAGTCCGCCGGCATCTACGTGCATTCACTGCTCGGCCTGCAATCGGCCTGCCGCGTCGTCGAACTGAAGCAGGCCTGCTACGGAGCCACGGCCGCCCTGCAATTCGCCATCGGACTCGTACGACGCGACCCCGACCAGCAGGTCCTGGTGATCGCGAGCGACGTCTCCAAGTACGAACTGGACAGCCCCGGCGAGGCGACCCAGGGTGCCGCCGCGGTGGCGATGCTGGTCAGCGCCGACCCCGCCCTGGTCTGCATCGAGAACGCCTCGGGCCTGTTCACCGCCGACGTGATGGACTTCTGGCGGCCGAACTACCGCACCACCGCCCTCGTCGACGGGCAGGAATCCGTCGAAGCGTACCTGCAGGCGGTCGCAGGCAGCTGGAAGGACTACGGCGAGCAGGGCGGGCGCACACTCGACGAGTTCGCCGCGTTCTGCTACCACCAGCCGTTCACAAAGATGGCCTACAAGGCACACCGCCACCTGCTCGACCACGCGGGCCACAGCGCCGACCAGGCCGACATCGAGCACGCCATCGGGCAGACCGTGGCCTACAACACCTCCATCGGCAACAGCTACACCGCCTCGGTGTACCTCGCTCTCGCCGCGCTGCTCGACCAGGCGGACGACCTGACCGACCGGCCCATCGGCTTCCTCAGCTACGGTTCCGGCAGCGTCGCCGAGTTCTTCGCGGGCACGGCCGTCCCCGGCTACCGCGAACACCTGCGGACCGCAGCGAACCTGGCGGCGATAGCCAGGCGCAAGCCGGTCGACCACGCCCGCTACCGCGAGCTGCACGAGTGGTCCTTCCCGGCCGACGGAGGAGACCACCCCACCCCGCAGCAGACCACCGGGCCCTTCCGGCTGGCCGGCGTCAGCGGTCACAAGCGCATCTACCAGGCGCGCTAGAACACCTGCGATCCCGAACACCTGCGGTCCCATGCGTGCGGGGGCAGCCTCCGCGGCTGCTCCCGCACGCGCCCGCCACGGCCGCAGGCCAGTTCTACACACACCGTTCTCCATCCATTTGAGGGGAGGGCAGCCGTATGACCGACGTCAGAATTCTCGGTACGGGTGCCTATGTGCCGGAGCGAATCGTGTCCAATGACGAGGCCGCGGCGGCGGCGGGGGTCGACGACGCGTGGATCACCGACAGGACCGGCATCCGGGAACGGCGATGGGCTGCCGACGGCCAGGCCACCTCGGACCTGGCCACCGCCGCGGGGCGTGCCGCGCTGCGGTCGGCCGGCATCTCCGCCGAGGAACTGTCCGTGATCGTGGTCGCCACGTCCACACCCGACCGGCCGCAACCGCCCACCGCCGCCTACGTCCAGCAGCGGCTCGGCGCGAGCGGCGCGGCCGCGTTCGACGTCAACGCGGTCTGCTCCGGCACGGTGTTCGCGCTCTCCGCGGCCGAGGGCGTACTCGCCCGCACCGGCGGCCATGCGCTGGTCATCGGTGCGGACCTGTACTCCCGCATCCTGAACCGGGCCGACCGCAGGACCGTGATCCTGTTCGGGGACGGCGCCGGAGCCGTGGTCCTGGGGGCGCCGGTCGACCACGGACCACGTGTCCGGCACCTCTCGCTGCACTCGTTCGGCGAACTGTCGGGGCTCATCGAGGTGCCCGCCGGCGGCAGCCGCATGCCGGTGGACCAGACGGTCCTCGACGCAGGGCTCCAGTACTTCGCGATGGACGGGCGAGGCGTGCGGAACTTCGTCGGTGACCACCTGCCGCAGCTGGTCAAGGGATTCCTGCACGAATGCGGTGTCGCGCCCGACGACATCGACCACTTCGTACCGCACCAGGCCAACGGCACCATGCTGGACAGCGTCTTCGCCGACCTGGCACTGCCTCGCGCGACCATGCACCGCACCCTGACGCACTACGCCAACACGGGAGCCGCCTCCATCCCGATCACCCTGGACGCGGCCGCCCGCGCCGGCGCCTTCACCCCCGGCGACCTGATCCTCCTGGCCGGCTTCGGCGGCGGTATGTCGGCGGGATTCGCGCTGGTCGAGTGGTGAGAAGGTCCGGGCCGGTGGGGAAAGCGCCGTAGCCGAGGAACGGGCCGGCGGCCCCCACCGGCTCGGCGCGGAACGCCGAGCCGGCCCGTGTCGCGGGCCTCAGCTCCGTCCCTGGTGATCATCGACACCCAGTCCGTGCGCGTGGCAGCCGGGGTGCCGAAGGAGACCACGGGACTGGACGCGAACAAGAAGACGCCCGGCAGGAAGCGGGGACTCGCCGTTGACGTGCTGGGCCTGATCATCGGTGTGGTGATCCTCGCCGCGAGCGCGCACGACAACGAGGCCGGCATCGCCCTGCTGGACAACGCCGCCTCCCGCGCCTACTGGGCCTCCACCGCCGGCATGCTCCGCCGCCTCACCACCCCCAGCCCCGCCTGGCGCGACGAGGTGGGGCTGGCCGCGTGAACGTCACCGAACTCCTGCGGCTGTTGCAGGCCGAACACGACGAGACCGCCGCACGCGCCGACGGCCTGCGAGAGCAGATCGAGCAACTCACCCGTGCCCTGGCCGATATCGAGGCCCGCCTCGCCGAGATCGTCACCACCCGCAAGGTCAGCGACAGCCTCGCCCTGCCCGACCACGCACAGGCCTGCGAGGAGCCCGCCATCGTCTATCAGCGCATCGTGACCGCCTTCAACGAGCACCCCCGGCGCGTCTTCCAGGTTCGCGACCTCCACGAACTCCTCGCACTGCCCACCGACTAGCCCTCGATCAACGTCACCCGCTCCCGCCTGGGACGACTCGTCCGCCAGGGACTCCTCGACCAACCCGGACGCGGCCGCTACCAGAAACGGACTTAACGTCCTCTTAGGAGCCCTGCCCATGGAGAGCGGTCAGAACTGGTGGTCGAACGCCACGGTCACTGGCGCGTGGTCGCTCCAGCGCTCGGCGTGGGTGTCGGCGCGCTCGACGTAGGCCTCGACGGCCTTGGCGGCGAGGCCGGGGGTGGCGACCTGGAGGTCGATCCTCCAGCCGGAGTCGTTGTCGAAGGCGCGGCCGCGGTAGGACCACCAGGAGTAGGGGCCGGTGCGGTCGGGGTGGAGGGCGCGGACGACGTCGACGTAGCCGGCCTCGTCGTAGACGCGGGAGAGCCAGGCGCGCTCTTCGGGGAGGAAGCCGGCGGACTTCTGGTTGGACTTCCAGTTCTTGAGGTCCTCGGGGCGGTGGGCGATGTTCCAGTCGCCGCAGACGACGACCTCGCGGCCGTCGGCGGCGGCGCGGGTGCGCAGGGCGGTGAGGTGGACGAGGAACTCCGCCATGAAGCGTTCCTTCTCGTCCTGGCGCTCGGTGCCGACCTCGCCGGAGGGGAGGTAGAGGCTGGCGACGGTCAGGCCCGGCAGGTCGATCTCGACGTACCTGCCCGAGTCGTCGAACTCCTCGGAGCCGAATCCGATCACCGTGCGCTGCGGCTCCTGCCGGGAGAGGACGGCGACGCCGGCCCTGCCCTTGGTGGCGGCGGGGGCCCAGACCGCGTGCCAGCCGTCCAGGTCGCGCAACTCCACGGGCAGCTGCGCGGGTTCCGAGCGCACCTCCTGCAGGCAGACCACGTCCGCCTCGGTGCCGGCCAGCCACTCGACGAAGCCCTTCTTGGCCGCTGCCCGGATTCCGTTCACGTTCACACTCGTCACCACGATCACCCGGGCAGCCTACCGACTGGTGGTTGCCGACCCGAATCGTGACGCGCGGGCCGAGGCCCCGGAGGGCGCGGATGCGGCCCCGGATACGGGCGCCGACGTGGATGGTGACAGCGGCTGACAGGAGCTGTCGTGAACGCGGCATGAAGATGTGCGGCGGCCCCATCAAGCCGCGCCATTGGTCTTGACCATCTCCGGACGGAGCGCCTAGGGTCACTTACTGCAAGGACCTTTAATAAAGAAGGACGGATAAAGGCCCGCTCTCCCACCTGCCGCGACAGCGGACAGTGGGCCCGGGATCCGGCCTCCTTGCCGCAGGGCGGACAGCATCAGGGTGGAGGACACGGTGGGGACGACAGGACAGCTTTCTGCGGTGCCGGAGCCGAAGTACTGGCACCTGCGCACGGTGCTGCTGCGGGCCATCGACTCGGAGTTCTCCACCGGTCAGGTCCTGCCCAACGAGCGCGAGCTCTCGGCCCGTTTCGGCGTCGCCCGGGCCACGCTGCGGCAGGCGCTCGACCAGCTGGAGCTGGAGGGCCGCCTGGTGCGCCGCCGGGGGATCGGCACCCTGATCGCCGCCCCGCGGGTCGGCGTCCCGGTCAGCCGGCAGGAGGAGGGCTGGCCCGGCGCCGCGCGCAGCCAGTCCTGGCGCACGATCGACTGCACCACCGCCCCCGCCCCCGCCCAGCTGGCGAAGGGCCTCGGCATCGCCGAGGGCGCGACCGTGCACACCGTGCGCCGGGTCCGCCTGGTCGAGGGCCGCGCGGTGGCCTCCGAGGCACTGCACGTTCCGGCCGCCGCCCTGCCGCACCTGCCGGGCTTCCGCGCCGAGAGCGACCGCGCCCGTTCGGTGCTGCGCCAGCTGGAGCGCCTGGAGGTGGACGGCGAGTCCCGCTCGGTGGAGCTGGGCGTCGCCGAGGCCGAGCAGGCCGCGCTGCTGGAGCGCCCGCCCGGCGCGCCGGTGCTGGTGATGACCACCCAGTACGCCTCGGCCGGCCGGCTGGTGGCGCTGGCCGTCTCCACCTACCGGGCGGACACCTGCAAGCTGACCTTCGGCGAGGCCGGACTCGTCGAGGTCACCCCGGTCGGCGCGACGGCCGAGGTCCGTACCGCCTCCTGAACCATTTTCCGAACACCCTCAGGTAGGGGCCCGGACGCCAACTGGCGTCCGGGCCTTTGCCGTTGGCCCGCGTGGCCCGCGTGGCCCGCATGGCATCGGAAGATCCGGCAGTGTGGCGGGGGAAGGGCGGGGTCGTGAGCCTTGGACGAGCCGCTCCGCCCACGAGGGAGCCGCCCTACCGACGTGACGGGCCGCCCCGCCGGGGCGTCAGGCCCGGGGTGGGTCGACCGCGAAGAGCTGCTCCTCGACGTGGTCGAGGGCGACGCGCAGGGCGCCCATCGCCACCACCTCCGAGCCGAGGGCCGCGAGGGCGACCTCCGGGGCGCGCAGGGTCAGCTGGGCGAGGCGTTCGCGCAGCGGGTCCAGGACGCCGTCGAGGCCGGCCGCCCAGCCGCCGATCACCACCAGCTGCGGGTCGATGGCCAGGACGAGCGCGGCGACGCCCTGGACGAGGCGGGTCAGGAAGCGGTCCATGGCGACCTTGGCGACCTCGTCGCCCTCCCGGGCCAGCCGCAGCACGCGGGCCACGGCGGCCTCGTCCAGCGGGTTGAGGGGCTTTCCGGTGGTGGAGAGCAGGCGCTCGGGGGTGACGTCCTGCCCGAGCAGGTGCAGGGCGCCGATCTCGCCGGCCGCGCCGCCGAAACCGCGGTGCAGCTTGCCGCCGATGAGGGAGCCGGCGCCCGGGCTGAGGCCGGCCATCACGAAGACGACGTCGTCGGCGCCGACCGCCGAACCCTGCCAGTGCTCGGCGATGGCGGCCAGGTTGGCGTCGTTCTCGATCAGGACCGGGCAGCGGAAGGAGCGCCGCAGCCGGGCTCCGAGGTCGAGCCCGGTCCAGCCGGGCATCGCGGTGCCCAGCCGGATGGTGCCCTCGCGGTCCACGATGCCGGGGGTGCCGATGCCGACCGACCACAGGTTGTCCCGGGAGATGCCGGCCTTGCGCAGCACCTCGGCGACGGCGGTGCGGACGGCGGCGAGCCGGTCCTCGGCGTCGAGGCTCTCGTCCACGGGCTTGAAGTGACTGCCCACCACCTCGCCGGTGAGGTCGGCCAGGATGACCCGGATGTCGTGCACGCCGATCTCGATGCCGAGGATGTGCCCGGCCTCGGCGCGGAAGCGGAACCAGCGGGCCGGGCGACCGCGGCGGCCGGTGCCCGGTTGGCCGTCGTCCCTCGGCTGGTCGACCTCGGCGACCAGTCCGGTCTCGACCAGGCCCTCGATCACGCCCTCGACCGTCGGGCGGGAGAGTCCGGTCTCGCCGACGAGCTGAGTGAGGGTCACGGAGTGGCCGTTGCGCAGCGCCCGGAGCGTGACCGCCGCGTTGATCCGCCGCAGCAGCGAGGAGTCTCCTCCGGTGAGCCGATCCGCCAATGCGATGCCCTTCGCCGTTCGCGCGACTGCCCTGGCGCGCGGTGTCGAGTGCGCGGTGCCCACCGAATGGCCCGCGGGGTTGCGCCCCCGGAGAACGCGGCAGGGCGGCAGGGGGCCGCCTGCGCGAGGGCCGGAGGACAAGCGGAGCCTACCCGGGGACCGGCCCGGGCGGCGAGGATCTTCGCAGCTCATCCCGGCTTCGGTATCGAAATGGTACGGATCGGGTGGCGGTGCGTGATCCGGACTTCACCGCCCGGCCACGGTGGGCGGGCAGGCGAGCCGCCGGGGCCCCGCCGACCGGCGGGAACGTTGCGACAGCAGCGAGTCGAGGCCGAGCCGGGAGCCGGCCGACAGGGCACCGAGGGTGGAACAGGCCGACCTGATCGAGCCGATGGAGCCGACGGACAGGATGGACCCGATCGAGCCGAGGGACCCGATCGACCCGATGGAGCCGATGGAGAGGACGGACCCGATCGAGCCGACGGAGAGGATGGACCCGATGGACCCGATGGACAGGACGGACCCGATGGACCCGATGGAGTCGATCGACAGTAGCGATCCGAGGGAGCCGAGGGAGGCGAGGGAGCCGCGGGCGGGTCGGGCCGGACGCGTGGAAGCGGTCATGACCCTTGAGCGTAGCCAGCCTTGCCCCCGGCGTCTCCCGTCAGTCCACCCGCGCCGCGAACAGTCGCTGTCCCAGCAGCGCCATCGGGTGCCCCTCCTCCGGCAGGGTCAGCACGGTCGGGCAGCCCGCGGCGGTGAGCGCGGCCCGCCAGTGCTCGGCCGGGCGGGCGGTGAGGCCGTGGGGGTCGCCGGTGATCAGCAGGTCGAGCTGTTCGGCGGTGGGCGCGAGCAGCAGAAGCCGGCCGCCGGGGGAGAGCAGCCGGACCAGCTCGGGGACGTCCCGCGTCGACTGCCCGGTCACGCTCGCGATGACGACGTCGTAGCGGCCGCCGTCGGGGGCGGTGTGGTGATCGGTGTTCGGTCGGGGCCGGGCGGCGAGGGCGCGGGCGACGGCGGGTTCGCCGCCCTCGGCGTCGAGTTCGAGGACGCGCAGTGGCCCGGGCCCCTGGTGGGCGTCGGCGCTGCCGCGCACCAGCGCGCCGAGCGCGGCGCCGAGGAAGGCCCGGGCGGCAGCCCAGCGGACCGGGGAGGCGGCCGGCCGGGGGGCCTCCGCGCCGGTGATCAGCCGGGGCAGCCGCAGGGCGCCGCGGCGGACCCGGTCCAGGGCGGCGGCCGGGCCGAGCCCGTCCGCCCAGGTCTCGACGGCCGGGCGCCAGGTCTCCCGGACCTCGGCGGCGGCCGGTCCGGGCCCGCCGTGGAAGACCGGGCCCTGGGCTCCGCCGTCCTGACGGGTGAGCAGGCCGTGCCGGGCGAGCGCGTCCAGCCAGCGGGTGACCAGGGGGCGCTGGGCGGGGGTGACCATGGCCGCGGCCAGGACCTCGGCCTCGGGGTAGCCGCGCGCGGGGTCGGTCAGCGCGCCGCTCTGCTGGAGGGTGTGCAGCAGCGAGGCGAGCACGGCCCGGTCGAGCTGGGCGCCGAAGTCACGGACCTGGGCGGCGGTGATGCCGATGCCGTACTTCCAGGCGGCGGCGGAGGCGCTCTCGGCGTCGGCGCGCAGCCGGCGGTCGGCGGCCTCGGCGTTGCTGTCCGGGGCGCGGACGTGGGCGAGGACGGCGCCGAGCGCGTCGACGGCGGCGTACACGTCCTCCTGGCGGGGCTCGGGGCCGACGTGCAGGACCAGGCGCAGGGCGCCGAGGTCGTGGGCGGCGAGGCCGGGCTGGCGGCTGAGCGGCCAGAGCAGGGCGGAGGGCAGGCTGAGGTGGGTGGCCCGGGCGGCGACGACGGCTTCGAGCTGCTGTTCGGGCTGCTGCTCGGGGTCGCCGCAGTGGACGGTGCCGCCGGCCAGCAGGGTGGCGAGGGCGAGTTCGACGGCGAGGTCGGTGACGGGGTGCAGCACGGTGTGCCGGATCGGGGGCGCGCCGAGGACGCCGGCCCAGTAGCGCAGCCGCTGCTCGGCGGCCCGGGCGGCGGAGGGCGCCAGCGCCGCGTGCTCGGCGACGCGCCGGGCGAGGGCGCGGGGCAGGCCGCCCGGCGGGGAGACGCCGAGCAGCAGGCCGATGCCGCTGATCGCGCGCCCGTCGGCGACGACGGCGGGTCGGTCGCCGAGTTCGCGCAGCGCGCTGACCAGGGCGGGAGTCGTGGGCACGGTGATCACTCCGGGGTACGGGGCAGAAACCGCACTACTGAACCACGGGGGCGGGGCGCGGAAGGCCGGTAGCAAGTCAAGCTTCTGTAATGATTTTCATATCAGACAGCCAAGCTGCCGAGGTGAAGTCGCCGCGAAGTGGTCGGAACCGCACATTCCGGAAGCTCTGTGCGATCCCTTGACAGGTGGTTCGGGTACTGGATCAATGGACCCGAACGGGCCTGACCGAACGATCGGTAGGCAGCCTGGGGCGGACGGGACACGGACAGAGCCCGGCAGGACACAGGCGGCGCCCGCCAGGACGCGGCCGGAGCCCGGCAGGACGCAGGCAGAGCAGCAGCGAAGGAGCGACGATGACCGGCACCGCACCCGTCCCGCGCCGACACCTCGGGGAGCCGATCCCGCCCGAGCTCCTGGACGCCGGTGAGCGGATGACGCCGGACGAACTGCGCGCCCACCAGCTCACCCGGCTACGGGCCACCCTGCGGCACGCGTACGACAATGTCGAGCTCTACCGCCGCAAGTTCGACGCCGCCGGGGTCCGCCCCGAGGACTGCCGCACCCTGGACGACCTCGCCCGCTTCCCCTTCACCACCAAGGCCGACCTGCGCGAGGGCTACCCCTTCGGCATGTTCGCCGTCCCGATGGAGCAGGTCCGCCGGATCCACGCCTCCAGCGGCACCACCGGCCAGCCGACCGTGGTCGGCTACACCGACAACGACCTCTCCATGTGGGCCGACGTGGTCGCCCGCTCGATCCGCGCGGCCGGCGGCCGAGCCGGCCACAAGGTGCACATCGCCTACGGCTACGGGCTGTTCACCGGCGGCCTGGGCGCCCACTACGGCGCCGAGCGGGCCGGCTGCACCGTCATCCCGGCCTCCGGCGGCATGACGGCCCGCCAGGTGAGGCTGATCCTGGACTTCGAGCCCGAGATCATCATGGTCACCCCGTCCTATCTGCTGACCCTGCTGGACGAGTTCGAGAAGCAGGGCGTCGACCCGCGCAGCACCTCGCTGCGGGTCGGCATCTTCGGGGCCGAGCCCTGGACGGAGGAGATGCGGCGCGAGATCGAGGAGCGGCTCGACCTGCACGCCGTGGACATCTACGGCCTCTCCGAGGTCGTCGGCCCGGGCATCGCCCAGGAGTGCGTGGAGACCAAGGACGGGCTGCACATCTGGGAGGACCACTTCTACCCGGAGGTCGTCGACCCGCTGGCCGATCAGCCGGGGGCCGACGCGGTGCTGCCCGAGGGGGAGAGCGGCGAACTGGTCTTCACCTCGCTCACCAAGGAGGCCCTGCCGATCATCCGCTACCGCACTCGCGACCTCAGCCGGCTGCTGCCCGGCACCGCCCGGCCGGCCTTCCGGCGGATGGAGAAGGTCACCGGGCGCAGCGACGACATGATCATCCTGCGCGGGGTGAACGTCTTCCCGACCCAGATCGAGGAGATCCTGCTGCGCACCTCGGGCGTCGCCCCGCACTTCCAGCTGCGGCTCGGGCGGCAGGGGCGGATGGACAGCATGACCGTCCGGGTGGAGGCCCGGCCGGAGGCCGCCACCGAGCAGCGGGAGTCGGCGCGGGCCGGTATCGCCCGCGCGGTGAAGGACGGGGTCGGGATCACCGTCGCGGTCGAGGTGGTGGACCCGTACACGCTGGAGCGCTCGGTCGGGAAGATCAAGCGGGTGGTGGACGAACGGGGTTGAGCCGGTGCGCGGGTGACGGGATGACGGGCGGAAGCGTGGCAGCGTGGCGGAGCGACCCCCGCGCGGGCTCTATGCTGCGGGGCATGCCGAGTGAGCTGCGCACTCTTCAGCCCGCCGAGGACCTCGCCTTCATCCGGCGGGAGACCGAGCTGAAGCCCGTCCCGTTCGTGCCCGAGATCCGCCTGCACATGGCCGAGGACGCCATCGCCCTGTGGGAGACCACCGAGCGGGCACGCGGGGAGGCCGGGCTGCCGCCGCCGTTCTGGGCCTTCGCCTGGGCGGGCGGTGTGGCGGTGGCCCGCTACGTCCTTGACCACCCCGAACTGGTCGCCGGCCGAACGGTGTTGGACGTCGCGGCCGGCTCCGGGCTGGTCGGGGTGGCCGCCGCGCTGCGCGGGGCCACGGAGGTGCGGGCCGCCGAGATCGACCCCTACGCGGTGGCCGCGATCGGGCTGAACGCGGGGGCCAACGGGGTACGCGTGGACGGCGCCCTGGTGGACCTGGTGGACGGCGACGGCGGGCCCGCCGAGGTGGTGCTCGCGGGCGACGTCTTCTACGAACGGGCCATGGCCGCCCGCTTCCTGCCCTTCCTGGAGCGGGCCGCGGCGCGCGGCGCGACCGTGATCGTCGGCGACCCGGGCCGGGCCTACCTGCCCCGGGAACGGTTCACCGCGGTGGCGGCGTACCAGGTGCCGGTGGTCGCGGACCTGGAGGACACCGCGGTCAAGACCACCACGGTGTGGCGCCTCGGCTGACGGCCGCCCACACCGAGGAGTCACCGTCCGAGCGCCGCGGGGCGGCCGTCCGAACGTCGTGGTCGGCCGGTCGAGCCGCTGCCGGCCCGACCGCCCGCCGGCCGCCGCACATCCGCTCGACCGAGCCCGGGGCCGGTACTCCCGCCCCGTCAGGACGGGAGCACCGGCCCCGGGCGTTCGTCCGTCAGCCGCGCAGGCGGGCCAGCCAGGCCTCGACCTCGTCGGAGCGGCGCGGGAGGTCGGCGGAGAGGTTCTCGTTGCCGTCCTCGGTGACCAGGATGTCGTCCTCGATCCGCACCCCGATGCCCCGGTACTCCTCCGGCACCGTCAGGTCGTTCTCCTGGAAGTAGATGCCCGGCTCGACGGTGAGCACCATGCCCGGCTTGAGCGGGCCGTCGACGTGCTCCTCGGTGCGGGAGTGGGCGCAGTCGTGGACGTCGATGCCCAGCATGTGGCCGGTGCCGGCCAGGGTGAAGCGGCGGTGCAGGCCCAGCTCGTACACCTTGTCCGCGCTCAGGTCGCCGAACAGGCCCCAGGAGGTGAGGTGCTCGGCGAGTTCGCGCTGGGCGGCGTGGTGGAAGTCGCGGAACTGCCCGCCCGGCCGCACGGCCGCGATGCCGGCCTCCTGGGCCGCGTACACGGCGTCGTAGACCTTGCGCTGGAGGTCGGTGAACCGGCCGGAGACCGGGAGGGTTCGGGTGACGTCGGCGGTGTAGAGGTGGTTGGTCTCCACGCCCGCGTCGAGCAGCAGCAGGTCCCCGGGGCGGGCGTGGCCGTTGTTGCGCACCCAGTGCAGGGTGGTCGCGTGCGGGCCGGCCGCGGCGATGGTGCTGTAGCCCACGTCGTTGCCCTCGATCCGGGCGCGGACGAAGAAGGTCCCCTCGATCAGCCGCTCGGCGGTCTCCGAGTCGGTGCCGAGGACGCGCACCACGTCCTCGAAGCCGCGGGCGGTGGCGGCGCAGGCGAAGCGCAGCTCCTCGATCTCGAACTCGTCCTTGACCAGGCGCAGCCCGGACAGGAAGACCTCGAACTCCTCGTCCCGCTCGGCGTCCGCCCGGTCCGCGAGGGCCGCCTCCACGCCCGCGTCGTGGCGGCGCAGCACCCGCGCCGGGCCGGTGGCGGCGCGCAGGTCGGCGCCGACGGTGCGCACGTCCCGGCAGGGCAGGCCGAACAGCTGCTCGCTCTCGGTCAGGCTGTTGCGGCGGCCGTCCCACAGCTCGCCGTGGCCGTCCAGCCAGAACTCGCCGTTGTCGACGCGGGAGCGGTTGCGCAGGTAGAGCGCGGCCTCGTGGCCGTTCTCGCCGGTGGGGGTGAGCACCAGGACGCCGTCCTCGGACTGGTCGCCGGTCAGGTAGGCGTAGTCGGAGGAGGGGCGGAACGGGTAGTCGGTGTCGTTGGCCCGCACCTTGGGGTTGCCGGAGGGGACCACCAGCAGCTCGCCGGGGAAGGCGGCGGACAGCTCCGCGCGGCGGCGGGCGGTGTGCGCGGCCTGCGGGACCGGCTCCAGGGCGGTGCGCTCGGTGTCGGCCCAGCCCTGCGTCATGCTCTCGGCGAGTTCGTCCGTGACGCCGCGGGTCAGGCCGTTCTTCCGGTACTTGATGGTTTCGGCGGGCTCGGTCACTGCGGTCTCCTGGTGAGGTGAGGGAAGTGAGGCGTTTCGCTACGCTGCCCCGTCCGTCGGTGTGCGTCCCGTACGGTATATCGAACAGTGCCTGGTGAGAAGAGGTCGAGAGTGAACGACGCCGAGGAATCCGTCCGGGGCGTCCTCGCCGCCAATCTGAAGCGGGTACGGGCCCAGCGTGGCTTGTCCCTGTCCGAGCTGTCCCGGCAGGCCGGGGTCGGCAAGGCGACGCTCTCCCAGCTGGAGTCCGGGGCCGGGAACCCGACGCTGGAGACGGTGCTCGGGCTCTCCCGGGTGCTCGGCGTGCCGATCTCCGACCTGGTCGAGGCCCGGCCGGGCGGCGAGGTCACGGTGGTGCGGGCGGCCGAGACCGAGGTGCTCAGCGGGCGGGGCGTCGACCTGCGCCCGCTGCGCCGGATCGAGTCCGGGGACGCGGTGTTCGAGCTGTACGACCAGGTGGTGCGGGCCGGCGCGGCGCAGGAGTCCGGCGGCCACACCGGCACCGAGCACACCGTCGTCCAGGCCGGCCGGCTGGGCGTGCGGGTCGACGGCCGGGAGATCGAGCTCGGCCCCGGCGACTACATCGGCTTCGACGCCGCCCTCCCGCACGCCTACACCGCGCTGGACGGCGAGCGGGTCCGCTCGGTGCTGGTGCTGCAGTACCGGGCCGAGCAGCACGGGCACCTCGCCGAACCGGCCCGGCCGGCCGCCTCCTGGGGGCTCTGGCACTGAGCGGTCCGGGCGGTTCGGCGCACCGCCGGATCGTTCGGAATACCGAACGTGTCCGGCCCGTGGGGCAGGATGATCACCATGACGGACGCACTCAGCTGGCTGGCGGAACCCGAGTCGATCACCTACGGCGGCTACAGCGTCGTGCTGGCCCGCGGCCTGACGCCGGAGGAGCTGGTGGCCCGGATCGCCGAGGAGCTTCCGGGGCGCACCGCACGACCGCTCGGCGAACTCACCGCGGAGGACCTGGTCGAGGACTACGAGCTCGAGTTCGCCGGCGAGGTCGAGGACATCGCGCTGCACCACGGGCGCAGCGGCGACCTCGCCTTCGCGGTGGCGTACGGGTACTGGCAGGGCGAGCTGACGATCCCGCCGTCGGTGTCACGCGGCGGCGCCGAGGTCTTCCACCTGGAGTTCGAGGAGGAGAACGGCAAGCCGGTGCCGCCGTTCTTCAGCAGCTACCGGGACGGGCGGGAGCACTGCTACTTCAACCTCCACCTGGACCCCACCTGGGGCCCCGGCGACGTCCGGGGAGAGCCGGCCACGGCCGCCGCCCTGACGGCGGAGCTGGCCGCCGCCGGGCTGCCGGACCCCGAGCGCGAGAGCGGTGACCTCCACCGCACCTGCCTGGAGGTGCTCGGCCGCCACTTCGCGCTCACCCTGCCGCGCACCCTGGTGCGGGAGGCCGAACTCCCCGCGGTGCTGCTGGAGACCGACTGATCCGAGGCGCGCCGCCGGCCGGGTGCCGGAAAGGGCACGGGCGGCCGTAGCGTGGTGGGCCGGGAACTCGGATTCGACCACGTCAGGACCGGTGCCTCCTTCCAGGGCATCGGGTTCGACGGCGGTGCGGGCCTGCTTCTGCGGGCGGGCCCGCCGCCCCGCCCGGCACCGGAGTCCTGACGCCCCGGGGACCGTTCCCCGGACGCGTCGTCAACCGGGTGGGCACATCTCCCCCTTGGGGCGCGAACGGCGCGGGAACGGGCCGTGAATTGTTCCTCGGACGGGTGGCCGTCCGGCCGGTCGACGGGGCCCTGCGGGCATCATGGGCCGCGACACGGGACGTCGCGGAACAGGGAGTCGACCGATGGGAAGGCCGCTGGCGGAGTTCGGCTGCGCGAAGTGCTACGGCGAGGACGAACGGGCGGTGTGGGGGCGGCAGCGCGAGGGGTTCGAGCACGAGACGGCGGTGGTGGACGGCTCGCGCTTCGCCGTCAACCTCCGGCGCTGCCGGGAGTGTTCGCAGCGGTACGTCTGGATCTACACCGAGGTCGTCGACTGGATGGGCGGCGACGACGCCCAGTACGTGACGATCATGCCGGTGACCGACGGTGAGGCCACCGGCCTGACGGCGGGCACCCTGCGCCCGCGCGAGCTGGGCGCACTCGGCCGCGACCGCCGCCACCTGAACCACGACTGGCCCACCGGCGGCCCGGCGCGCCTGCACTGGCGCTCCGGCCGCTTCCTGGTCGCGCAGGACCGCTGAGCGGTGGGTTGCTCGGCGCAGCCACGCCGCCGCTCGCGCATTCCGAAGAAGCGCCGGGCTGTCCGCCCGTGCCGACGCCAGAGGCCGGTCAGGCCTGGGACGCTCCGAGGAAGCGCAGAACGGCGAGCACGCGGCGGTGGTCCGTGTCGATCACCGGCAGGTCGAGCTTGGCGAAGATGTTGTTGATGTGCTTGGCCACCGCGCTCTCGCTGACCGTCAGCGCCTCGGCGATGCCGGCGTTGGAGCGCCCCTCGGCCATGAGGCCCAGTACGTCCCGTTCACGAGGGGTCAGCCGGTCCAGCGGGTCGCTGTCCCGTCGCAGCAGCAGCAGCTGGGCGACGACCTGCGGATCCAGCGCCGTGCCCCCGTTCGCGACCCGCTGCACCGCCTCCACGAACTCCGTCACATCGGCGACGCGTTGCTTGAGCAGGTAGCCCACGCCGCTGGTGTTGGTCGCCAGCAGGTCGGCCGCGTACCGCTCCTCCACGTACTGCGAGAGCAGCACCACCGCCGTCCGCGGCCACCGCCGACGGATCACCATCGCGGCGCGCACCCCTTCGTCGGTGAAGCCGGGCGGCATCCGGACGTCGACCAGGGCGAGTTCGGGCCGGTGCTCCTCCACTGCCGCCAGCAGCGCTTCCCCGTCACCGACTTCCGCGGCGACCTGGAAACCACCCATCTCCAGTACCTTGACCAGACCGATCCGCAACAGCACCGAGTCCTCGGCGATCACCGCTCGCACGGCAACTCCGCCGCGATGGTCGTCGGTCCCCCGACGGGGCTGCTGAGGCGGAAGGTCCCGTCGACGGAGCCGATCCGCTTGGCCAGCCCGCTCAGCCCCGTACCGGCGGAGGCGTCGGCACCACCCAGCCCGTCGTCGGTGACATACACCCGCAACACCTTCCCGACCCGTCTGACGGTCACCTCGGCACGTGTCGCGCGAGCGTGCTTGGTCACGTTGGCCAGCGCCTCGGAGATCACGAAGTACGCGACCGACTCCACAGCGGGCACCACCCGCTCCTCAAGATCGACCCGCAGGCGCACCGGCAACGGTACCCGGGCGGCCAACCCGGACAACGCCGCGTCCAGCCCTCGGTCTTCGAGGACGGCCGGGTGCAACCCGCGTACCAGATCGTTGAGTTCGGCGATCGCCTCCTTCGCCTCGAGGTGCGCCTCCGCGATCACCTCGCGGGCCTCGCCCGGCAGGTCGGGGCGCGTGGCCATGGCCAGGCCAAGATTGACCGCGAGGGAGACCAGCCGCTGCTGGGTGCCGTCGTGCAGGTCACGCTCGATCCGGCGGCGCTCGGCGTCGACTGCCTCGATCAGGTCGGTGCGACTCCCGGCCAGGTACTCGACCCGCTCCTGGAGCCGCTGGGCCCGGCTGGGCCCGAGCAGCGCCAACGCGAATCGCGACTCCGTCCGGGCCACCGCCCCCGCAATCCAGGGCATGGCACACAGGAGGGCGATGCCGGCCACCGTGTAGCACGGCACCTGCGTCGCGTAACCGAACCAGTCCTGGCGGACCCCCACCGGCAGCGCCCACACCCAGCCGCAGGTGATGGCGCCCGCCAGGCCCGCGGCCGCCATCGCGAGCACCGACAGCTCCAACGCGGCCACCAGCGGGCCCAGGAGAAGGTGGTATCCGAGCTGGCGCCAGATACGCGTCAGGGGAAGCCGTCGGGCGACTGCCGCCCACGACCACCGCTCCGGCGTGGGCGTCGGCCGAGGGATGTCCACTCCGAGGAGTGCCCGGTGGCGGTACCGCTGAACGGCCGTCAGTACCGGGACACCGAGCAGGATCAGGGCGACCGACACGGTGAGCACCAGAGCCCAGTTCCTCGTCTCGGGGCCGACCGTCGCGGCCCAGGCCCACACGGGCACCAGGGCCAGGTGCGGCATGACACCGGCGGCCAGGAAGCCGGTGTCCCGCCGCACCCGAAGCGCCGAGCGCCTCAGCGCGGGTGGAATCATCATGATCAGACACTAGGACACCTCGACGGGGGTCTGCCATGAGCCTGGCACCCGAATCCATGGTGGCACCAGTGCCACCGTCGCTGATTCTGTCGTCGGACAGGAGAGGACCGCCAGGCCGTGATGCTTTCCGAGCGCGTCACCACCGCGGTGAGCGCCTGGTGTTCGTCCTCGCCGTCCTCGCCTTCTCGACAGGGGGATACATGCCCGTTGCCGGATGGCTGAGGGTACGGACATGGCGGTGCGGGCTTCGATTCGTCTCGAAGCCCGCACCGAATCGTCGGTCCCTCGTCCCTCAGGTGCCGTTGAGGGCGTAGCTGCGGAAGGTGGCCAGCAGCGGCAGCACCTCGGTCTTGCTGGGGTCCTCGGTGACGGCCCGCATCGCGTCGATCACCGTGTGGGCGATGATCTTCGTCACCGAGAGGTCGTCCGCGGGCGCCAGGGTGCCCCAGGCCTTCAGCGTCTGGGTCAGCAGGGCGCTCATCCTGGCGCCGATGTTGGAGCTGACGGCATCGGAGATCTCGGCGATCTCCTCGTCGCTCATGGTGGCGCGCAACCCGAAGGCGAGCGCCATCAGGGTGTCCATCGCGTGCTCGCCGTACGCGGCGACCAGCGCCGGCAGCGGCCGTTCACCGGTGCCGCCCGCCGCCAGGGCGAACAGTGCCTCGTCGTCGTCCTTCCACGCCGCCTCGAGGGCGGCCAAGGCCCGCAGGGCCTCGTCTGCGGTGAGCCCGTCTGTCATGGAAGGAACGGTATTGAGCCGTCCCGGCTTCCGACAGGTGCGGAAGCCGGGATCACCCCTTCGAGCGAAGCGGGGCCGATTCGGGCCGGTGGACGTGGGCGAAGTGCTCCGCGTCCCAGCTGCCGCCCAGCTCAGGGGCCAGCGAGGCGTGGGCGAGGGCGGCGAAGTCCGCCGCGCCGCCCGCCCGTTCCGGCAGTGCGCCGAGCAGCGGGGCGCCGGCGCAGCGGGGCAGGTCGGCCAGGTTGCAGCGCTCGGCGAGGCCCGGCTCGGCCGGCCAGGAGCCGACGAGCACACCCGCGAGCGGCAGGCGGCGGGCCGCCAGCGCCTCCGCGGTGAGGGAGACGATGTTGAGCGTGCCGAGCCCGGCCGAGGCGATCAGCAGGATCTCGGCCGGAAGCCCGGCGTCGAGCACGGCCCGGGCCTGGTCGGCGAGCGTGCGGCCCTCGTCGTCGTAGCGGACCAGCAGGCCGCCCGCGCCCTCCACCAGGACCAGGTCGTGCGCGCGGGCCAGTTCGGCGACCTCGGACACCACCTCGGCGGGGGAGAGGTACGCCATCCCGGCCCGCCGGGCGGCGGTGTCGGGCGCCAGCGGCTCGGGGTAGCGCACCAGCTCACGGATCGTCAGATCGCCTGCCAGGCGCCGCACTTCGACGGCGTCGCCCGGTTCGTCCGGCGAGACGCCGGTCTGCCCGGGCTTCAGTACCGCGACCCTCAGGCCCGCCCGCAGTGCCGCCGAGGCGACGGCCGCGGTCGCGACGGTCTTGCCGACGTCGGTGTTCGTCCCCGTCACGAACAGGATGCGCGCGCTCATCCGGCCACCGCCGCGGCGGTCACGGCGGCGGCGATCCGCGCCACGTCCTCGTCCTGCGTCACATAGGGGGGCATGGTGTAGATCAGGTCCCGGAACGGCCGCAGCCACACGCCCTCCCGCGCCGCCGCCTCGGTCGCCGCCGGAACGTCCACCGGGTGGTCCAACTGCACGACGCCGATGGCCCCCTGGACCCGTACGTCACGCACGCCGGGGACGTCCGCGGCCGCCGCGAGGCCCTCGGCCAGCCCGGTGCCGATCCGCTTCACCTCCACCGACCAGTCCTGCCCGAGCAGCAGGTCCAGCGAGGCGTTGGCGACCGCGCAGGCCAGCGGGTTGCCCATGAACGTCGGCCCGTGCGCGAGCACCGGCACCTCGCCGCGGCTGATCCCGTCCGCGACCTCGGCGGTGCACAGCGCCGCGGCCAGCGTCAGGTAGCCGCCGGTCAGCGCCTTGCCCAGGCACATCACGTCCGGCGAGACACCCGCGTGGTCGGCCGCGAACAGCGCGCCGCTGCGCCCGAAGCCGGTGGCGATCTCGTCGAAGACCAGCAGCACCCCGTAGCGGTCGCACAGTTCGCGCAGCATCCGCAGGTAGGCCGGCGAGTGGAAGCGCATCCCGCCCGCGCCCTGGACCACCGGCTCGACGATGACGGCGGCCAGCTCGTCGGCGTGCCGGGCCATCAGCTCCTCGAAGTGCTGCGCGTACTCCGGGTCGAGCGGGGCGTCGAACCCGGCCGGCGGCTCCGGGGCGAACAGCTGGCCGGGCAGCACCCCGCCCCACAGGTGGTGCATCCCGCCGTCCGGGTCGCACACCGACATCGGGTGGAAGGTGTCCCCGTGGTAGCCGCCGCGCCAGGTGAGCAGCCGGCGCTTGGCCGGCCGCCCGGTGGACTGCCAGTACTGGAGGCACATCTTCATCGCGACCTCGACGGCCACCGAGCCCGAGTCGGCGAGGAAGACGTGCCGCAGCGGCTCCGGGGTGATCTCCACCAGCCGGGCGGCCAGCCGGACGGCGGGCTCGTGGGTGAGCCCGCCGAACATCACATGGCTCATCCGCCCCAGCTGTTCGCGCACCGCCTCGTCCAGCACCGGGTGCCGGTAGCCGTGGATCGCCGCCCACCAGGACGACATCCCGTCGACCAGCTCGCGCCGCCCGCCCGCGACCGGCTCGGCCAGGCGCAGCCGCACCCCCGAGGCGGACTCGACCACGTACGGGGTGACGGTGCCGGGCATCGGCCCGTACGGGTGCCACACGTGGGCGCGGTCGAGGGCGAGCAGGTCGGACGCGGACGCGGACGGCTGGAGCATGGTGCGTTCTCCGGAGGGTCGGAACTGTCAGGCGTTGGGCGCGAGTTCGGTGCCGGCGCCGCGGCGGCGGACCTTCACGAGGTCGCTGCGGAGCCCGTCCTCGGTGCCGTCCTCGGTGCCGTTCCCGCTGTCGGGTACGGTGACGGCCTCCGGGGCGGGGGCGTCCGCGCCGTGGGCGTGCCCGCCGCACGGCCCGCAGCCGCCACCGCCGCTGCCGCAGGCCGAGGCCGCGGTGCCGCAGCCGCCGGCGGCCTGGGCGGCCTCGGCGACGTCCGCGCGGTGGCGCGGCAGGGTGGCCTCGCCGGCGCCCTCGACCTCGAAGCCGGCGTCCCTGATCATGTCGAGGTCGGCCTGCCCGGCCTGGCCCTCGCTGGTCAGGTAGTCGCCGAGGAAGATGGAGTTGGCGATGTGCAGGCCGAGCGGCTGCATCGAGCGCAGGTGCACCTCGCGCCCGCCCGCGATCCGCACCTCGGTGTCCGGGTTGACGAAGCGGACCATCGCCAGGATGCGCAGGCAGCGCTGCGGGGTGAGGTTCCACTCCTTGGCCAGCGGGGTGCCCTCGAAGGGGATCAGGAAGTTGACCGGGACGGAGTCCGAGCCGAGCTCGCGCAGTGCGAACACCACGTCGACCAGGTCCTCGTCGCTCTCGCCCATGCCGGCGATCAGACCGGAGCAGGCGGACAGGCCCGCGCCGTGCGCCTTCTGCACGGTGTCCACCCGGTCCGCGTAGGTGTGGGTGGTGGCGATGTCGCCGTAGGTGCCCTCGGAGGTGTTGAGGTTGTGGTTGTAGGCGTCGGCGCCGGCCGCCTTGAGCCGCTCCGCCTGGTTGTCGGAGAGCAGGCCGAGGCAGACGCAGATCTCGACCGCGGGGTCGGCGTCCTTGATGGCGGCCATGGTGTCGGTGACCCGGTCGATGTCGCGGTCCGTCGGGCCGCGGCCGCTGGCGACCAGGCAGACCCGCTTGGCGCCGCCGGCCACCCCGGCGCGGGCGGCCTCGGCGGCCTGGTCCGGCTTGAGCCAGGTGTACTTGAGGATCTCGGCCTTGGACCCGAGCCGCTGCGAGCAGTAAGAGCAGTCCTCGGGGCAGAGCCCGCTCTTCAGGTTCACCAGGTAGTTGAGCTTGACCCGGCGGCCGAACCAGCGGCGGCGTACCTTGCCGGCCGCGGCGACGACGTCGAGCAGCTCGTCGTCGGTGGTGGCGAGGACGGCCAGGGCCTCCTCGCGGGTCGGGACTTCGCCGCGCAGGCCCTTGGCGGTGAGGTTATCGAGAAGATCCATGGGGCCGATCCTGCCTGGTGGCGATCGAGCGGCGCCAGAGCAAACCCGCCAGAAGATCGGCGTGAGGATGTGCCGATTGCCACAGTGTCGAAGGTCACGGGCTCCGTTGCTGGTCATGGGCTTGACGAGGTGCCGGGCCAGAGGTTACCGGCGAGTAGTCAGCGGGTGGCGGGCGGACGGTGACCGGGGTGGCGGGCGGACGGTGACCGGGGTGGCGGACGGAGGGTGACCGGGCTGGCGGCCGGGCCGCGGACGGCTCCGGTGGACGATGATCCACAACCCCCGCCCCCGTGATCCACGCCACCCCGGGGGTGCTTAGAATCTGCGCCATGACCACGCAGGGGGAGCGCACCCCGACTCCGGGAGAGGGCCGGGACGGCCGGGCAGAGCAGCGGGTCGGCGGGGCCGCCGAGGCCGCCGACGCCGAGGGGGGAACGGACCGCGGGCGGGGCCGTCGGATGACGGCCCGTCGGGCGGCCGGCTGGATCGTCGTGGTCGGGGTGGTCGCGGGCGGGGGATGGATCATCACCCGCCCGATGCCCGGTGACTACATACCCGGGCTCGGCCCGTCCACCAAGGACGCGGCCGCGACGCCGCGGGTGGTGGGCGCCCCGCCGCCGCGCACCGACTCCGAGGCCCTCAACGTCGACACCCTCTTCCCCGCCCAGCGGCCCGTCGAGGTCGGCGCCTTCAAGGCGCGGCGCAACGGCGTCCGGCAGGGCGAGAACTGCGTCGAGGTGCTCCAGGACCGCACCCAGGACCCGCTGAAGGACACCGGCTGCCAGAGCTACCTGGCCGTCAGCTTCACCGGCCAGGACCACCCCGTGCTCAGCAGCGTCACCCTGCTGCGCTTCCCCGACCAGCCCTCCGCCGCCCGGGCCGCCGAAGCCCTGCGGGCCAAGCCCGGCGCGGTCGCCTTCACCCTCGCCGACGCCTCCACCGCCCCCACCCTGCCCCCCGGCGCCAAGCCGGGCGGCGAGCCGCGGATCGAGGCGGTCGGGCACTACGTGACGGTCACCAGCTCGCGGTCCGGCGACGGCCGCCCGGCGAGCGCCGCCCCGAGCGGCACCGGGGCGCCGACCGCGCCGCTCCCGACGACCACCGGCACGGCGCCGAGCACCGAACAGAACCTGGACGAGGCCACCCGCGCGCTCTCCTACGCGGCGGGCTCGCCGTTCGTCTGGATCTGACAAACCGCCGGAGACGACGGACTCCCCCTCGAGGACGCGGGCCGACGGGGGAGTCCGGGGCATCGCCGGCTCGGCTCCTGAGCGTCCGGCAGGAGCCGTCGGCGGAGGCGGGTGAAGGTGGTGGGTACGGGGCGGTGCGGGAGGAAATCCCTGATCTGCCGTGCGCATGCGCGCGGGCTCGCGGCGCCTGTGTCGCACTCCAGGTCGTAGTCGCCGTGGCGGTGCGCCAGCGCGTACCGGTGCACCGCGAGGCCTGACGGCCGGTCGTCGCGGGCCCGTTGGCCGGCCCTGGCCGTGGCCGCGATCGAACGGTGGAAGCCCCTCCTGGTCCGGCGCGGCGCCGCGTCCGACTCCTCGGCCCCGAGCGGCCGCCCGGTGCGCATCGCGTTGAAGTCGTCGACCGCCAGGTGGGAGAAGACGCCGTCGTCCGGGATGTCCGACAGCTCGCGGGCAATGCTCGATGTCCCGGAGCTGGACGGACCGTTGAGGAAGATGATCCGACCGGATGGCCTGACGTCATGGTGACCTGCCACCGAGGGTGCGGGTCGGCCACTACGGGCGGGCCGGCGGGCCGGGCCGCCCTGCCGAATCTCCCGGTTCGTGACGTGATGGGCCTCTGGTGGGCGTGGGTCGCGTCACTGTCGACGGCAAGTGCCGCAGGTCAGCCGGGTGGCGGGGACGGAGGCGGGGAGGTGGCCGAAACGTTCGTATCATATGACCTGTGACATTGTTCTGACCTTCAGTCAGTGACAGGATCCACGCCAAATCTCCTTCACTCAGCCCGACTCCCCGTCGGACTGCCCCCACTCGAAGAAGGATTCGGCGTGCTCCTGCGCACTAGACTCTCCACGCTCGCAGCCGGCGTCGTCGCCTGTTGCGCCACCGCCACCGTCGTGCTGCCGGCCCAGGCCCTCGCGGCACCCGGTGCCCTCACCGCGGCCCCCGCCGCCGCCCCCGCCAAGGCCGCGACCGACCCCAACGCGCCCTCCGCTCCCGCCACCGGCGCGCGGACGGGGTCCGAGGAGCCCGCCGCGCCCGCGGCACCGCTGCCCGCCGCGCTGATCGGCGAGCGCCTGATGACCGCGTCGGCCGACACCGCCGACACGGCCGCGGCAGACGCCCCCGTCGCGGCCAAGTCCCTGGCCGCGCAGCCCTGCACCCCGGCAGACTTCGCCGCGCGCAGCGGGGCCGACCTGGTCGCGTTCATCAGGAGCTCGACCCCGGACTGCGTCCGGGGCCTGTACAGCAGCGGCGGCACCGACCCGGGCATCTTCAAGCAGTCCCGGATGTTGTCCGTCGCCGCCGCCTTCAAGGAACTGGCCGCCGGCTACACGGGCGACAACTCGACCGGCATCCAGCAGCTGGCGCTCTACCTCCAGGTCGGCTACTACATCCAGTTCAACCACCCCGACGCCACCGGCCCGTACGCCGGCGAGCTCACCACCGCCGTCCGGGCCGCCCTGGACGCCTTCTTCGCCGGCTCCCGCTGGCACGACGTCAGCGAGAGCAACGGCATCGTGCTCAAGGACGTCGTGTGGCTCACCGACAGCGCCAACGTCCAGGCCGGCTACCTGAACGCCTACAAGCGGATACTCGACGACTACGACAATTCCTACAACGCGATCCCGAAGATGGTCGGCGCGGTCAACTCCGTGCTGCAGTACCCGCTTTGGCGCGGCAACTCGAACCCGGACTTCGTCAAGGCCGTCGCCGCCGACCCGAGCGTCGCCCGCTCGCTCGCCGACTTCGCGATCAACCACAAGGACCTGATCGGCGGGTCCAACGAGGTCCTGTCCACCAACGCCGGCAACGATCTTGCCCGGCTGGCCGGGAGCGGCGCCGCCGTCGAGCCCCTGGTCAAGCCGCTGGTCAAGAAGGTGCTGGACGCCGCGCCGCTGCTGACGCCCGCCGCGCCGCTGTACGTGCACACGGCCGTCCAGGCCAACTGGTACAACGGCGGCCAGTGCTCGTACTACGGCACCTGTAACCTGCCCGCCAAGCTCACCTCGGTGGTCCTGCCGAAGCAACTGGTCTGCGACAACCGCACCATCAAGTCCCAGGCGCTGTCCGCCGAGGAACTGGCCACCGTCTGCGCCAGCCTGCGCAACCAGGACGCGCTGTTCCACGACGTGGTCAAGGACAACGGGCCGATCCCCAACCAGTACGCCCAGAACGTCACCTTCGGGATCTTCGCCAACAAGACCGACTACACCACCTACTCGTGGGCGATCTTCGGCAACGACACCGACAACGGCGGCGAGACCGTCATGGACGCCACTGACCCGAACGTGCCGGCCGTGACGGTGATGTACCAGAAGTCCTGGAACGTCAACGACCCCGCCCGGGTGTGGAACCTGAACCACGAGTACACCCACTACCTGGACAGCATCTACGACCTCAAGGGCAACTACCCCACCCAGATGTCCGTCCCGGACATCTGGTGGGTCGAGGGCCTCGCCGAGTACGTCTCGCACCGCTACCGCGGCGCCACCGACACCGACGCGATGACCCAGGCCGCCAAGCACACCTACAAGCTCAGCGACCTCTTCCAGAGCACCCCCCGCAACTCGGACTCCACCCGCGTCTACCCGTGGGGCTACCTGGCCACCCGGTACATGCTGGAGAAGCACCCGGCCGATGTCCAGGCCATGCTGACCCGCTTCCGCGCCGGTGACTACCAGGGCGGCTACGCGGTCTACAACGGCCTCGGCACCTCCTACGACGCCGACTTCGACGCCTGGCTCGACGCCTGTGCCGCCGGCGCCTGCTACAACCCCGGCCCGACCGCCCTGTTCGACACCTCGGTGAACGGCGCGACCGTCACCGCGAACGACCGCTCCGTGCAGACCGGTTCCGGCCGCATCACCGCCTGGCACTGGACCTTCGGCGACGGCACCTCCTCCGAGGAGCGCAACCCGAGCCACACCTACGCGGCCTCCGGCAGCTACACCGTCGCCCTCACCGCCACCGACGACACCGGCCGGATCTCCACCACCCCGACCACCGTCACCGTCACCGCCGACCCCGTGACCCTGCCCGCCTGCACCGAGCAGCGTGCCGACGCGATGGGCCGCAACTGCTCGCGCACCGGCCGCACCGCCACCGCCGGCAACCTCGACTACCTGTACGTCTACCTGCCCGCCGGGACCACCACGCTGAAGGTCACCACCTCCGGCGGCACCGGCACCGCGCACCTCTACTACAACGCGGACACCTGGGCGTCGCCGAAGGCCTTCACCGCCTCCTCCACTGCCACCGGCACCACCCAGTCCCTCACCGTCACCAACCCCACCGCCGGCTACCGCTACCTCAGCCTGTACGCCGTCACCGACTTCAGCGGCGTCACGGTCAGCACCCAGTTCTGACCGCCGTCCCGCCACCTCGGCGAGCGCTCGGCCGGTCCTCCCGGCCGAGCGCTCGCCTTCGTCGTGTCGGGACGGCGGTCGACGGCGGCGGCACAGGGCCCCGCCGACCACCGGACGGACAGGTCGTCGAGGGCCGTGGCAAGGCCGGGCGGACAGGCATCCGGGCCAGCCCGGGCTCAGCCGCCGAGCCGGTCCACCGAGGTCACCCGGACCACCGCCCGGCCCTCCTCGTCCGAGCCGTACAGGTCGACCTCGGCGCTGATGCCCCAGTCGTGGTCGCCCTCCGGGTCGTCGAAGATCTGCCGGACCCGCCAGGCGGAGTCCTCCTCCTCGATGATCAGCATCTTCGGGCCGCGCGCGTTCGGGCCGGTGCCCAGGTCGTCGTACTCCTCCCAGTACCCGTCCATGGCGTCCGCCCAGCGGTCCGCGTCCCAGCCGTACTCGCCGTCCAGCTCGGCGAGCTCCTCGTAGTGCTCCAGCGCGCACAGCTCGACCCGGCGGAACATCTCGTTGCGCACCAGGACGCGGAAGGCGCGGGCGTTGGCGGTGACCGGCGCCGGCTTGTCGTCCAGCCGCACCTCGGCGGCCTGCGGCTCGCTCGGGTTGGCCAGCTGCTCCCACTCGTCCAGCAGGCTGGAGTCGACCTGGCGGACCAGCTCGCCGAGCCAGGCGATGACGTCCTTGAGGTCGTCGGTCTTCACGTCCTCGGGGACGGTCTGCTCCAGCGCCTTGAACGCGCCGGCCAGGTAGCGCAGCACGATGCCCTCGGTGCGGGCCAGCTCGTAGAAGCCGACGTAGTCCGTGAAGGTCATCGCCCGCTCGAACAGGTCGCGGACCACCGACTTCGGCTGCAGCTGGTGGTCGCCGATCCACGGGTGCGCCCGGCGGTACACCTCGTAGGCGTGGGTGAGCAGCTCCTCCAGCGGCTTCGGGTAGGTGATCTCCTGGAGCCGCTCCATCCGCTCCTCGTACTCGATGCCGTCCCGCTTCATCTCGCCGACGGCCTCGCCGCGCGCCTTGTTCTGCTGTGAGGCGAGGATCTGGCGCGGGTCGTCGAGGGTCGCCTCGACGACCGAGACGACGTCCATCGCGTACGAGGGGGAGGTCGGGTCGAGCAGCTCGAAGGCGGCCAGCGCGAAGGTGGACAGCGGCTGGTTGAGCGCGAAGTTCTCCTGGAGGTCCAGGGTGAGCCGGACGATCCGGCCCTCGGCGTCCGGCTCCGGCAGCCGCTCCACCACGCCGCCCTCCAGCAGCGAGCGGTAGATGGCGATCGCGGTGCGGATGTGCCGGCGCTGCGCGGCCTTGTCCTCGTGGTTGTCGGTCAGCAGCTTGCGCATCGCCTCGAAGGCGTTGCCCGGGCGGCCGATCACCGACAGCAGCATCGCGTGGCTCACCTTGAACCGGGAGACCAGCGGCTCCGGGTCGGCGGCGATCAGCTTGTCGAAGGTCTCCTCGGTCCAGCCGACGAAGCCCTCCGGCGCCTTCTTCCGCACCACCTTGCGCTTCTTCTTCGGGTCGTCCCCGGCCTTGGCGATCGCCTTGTCGTTCTCGATCACGTGCTCCGGCGCCTGGGCGACGACCTGGCCGACGGTGTCGAAGCCGGCCCGGCCGGCCCGGCCGGCGATCTGGTGGAACTCGCGGGCGCGCAGGATGCGCACCCGCTGCCCGTCGTACTTCGACAGCGCCGTGAACAGCACCGTGCGGATCGGCACATTGACGCCGACGCCGAGGGTGTCGGTGCCGCAGATGACCTTCAACAGGCCCGCCTGGGCGAGGCGTTCGACCAGCCGGCGGTACTTCGGCAGCATGCCCGCGTGGTGCACGCCGATGCCGTGGCGCACGAAACGGGACAGGTTGCGGCCGAACTTGGTGGTGAAGCGGAAGTTGCCGATCAGCTCGGCGATGGCCTCCTTCTCCGCCTTCGAGCACATGTTGATGCTCATCAGCGACTGGGCCCGCTCCACCGCCTCCTTCTGGGTGAAGTGCACGACGTAGACCGGCGCCTGGCCGGTCTGCAGCAGCTCCTCCAGGGTGTCGTGCATCGAGGTGCGGCGGTACTCGTAGAACAGCGGCACCGGGCGGGTCGCGTTGCGCACCACCGTGGTCGGCCGGCCGGTGCGGCGGGTCAGGTCCTCCTCGAAGCGGCGGACGTCGCCGAGCGTCGCGGACATCAGCAGGAACTGCGCCTGCGGGAGCTCCAGCAGCGGGATCTGCCAGGCCCAGCCGCGGTCCGGCTCGGCGTAGAAGTGGAACTCGTCCATGACCACCTGGCCGATGTCGGCCCGGGTGCCGTCGCGCAGCGCGATCTGGGCGAGCACCTCGGCGGTGCAGCAGATGATCGGCGCGGTCGGGTTCACGCTCGCGTCGCCGGTCATCATGCCGACCTGCTCGGTGCCGAACATCTTCACCAGGTCGAAGAACTTCTCCGAGACCAGCGCCTTGATCGGGGCGGTGTAGAAGGTCCGCTGCCCCTCCGCCAGCGCGGCGAAGTGCGCCCCCGCCGCCACCAGGCTCTTGCCCGACCCGGTCGGCGTCGCGAGGATCACGTTGTTCCCCGACACCAGCTCGATCAGCGCCTCCTCCTGCGCCGGGTACAGCGTGATCCCCCGCTCCTCCGCCCAGGCTGCGAACGTCTCGTACAGCGCGTCGGGGGTGGCGGGCTTCGGCATCAGATCAAGGAGGGTCACCCGGCTATCTTGCCTGCTCGCCGCCACCCCGGGCAAAGCCCGGAGCCGAGGGGAGCAGGTCGCGGGAGTGTGACGGGCACCCGTCCGCCCGGCCGCGGGCGTCCCGCGGCACCGGGACGGGCCCGTCCGGACGCCACCCCGGACGTCAGGAACCGGCGCGGGGGCGGTCAGAAGGGCGCGGCGGGCGCCTGCGCGACCAGCTGCGGGGCGTTCGTACAGCCCTGGGCGCGGACGAACTCCCTCGCGGTGCGCAGAGCGGCATCGACCCGGATCTGGTGGACCCTGACGGCGGGGGTGTCCACGGACGCCCAGTCCCCGCTGAGGCCGATCATGCGGAACGGCAACACGGCCGGGCGTCCGTCTCGGGGTGTCAGGAACCGACGCGGGGGGCGGTACCGGCCAGCGTCACGGGGTTCCGGCACTCGTACGCGGTCGCGGCGGCCCGGCCGATCTTGAGGGCGATGTCCGCGTAGGCCTGATGTGCCTTGCCGAGCGAGGCGCCGTGGACGACGTCCCCGGAGACCAGGACGCCGATGAACTTCGGCGGGGGCTGGTCGCTGCCGTCGCTCGGGGCGTCGTAGTCGCACGGAACGTAGAGCCGGACCGCCGCGTTCCCGGGGACGATCGTGCTGGCCGTGATCCACCCGGTCGTGTCGGCGCCGAAGTCGAGCGGGGTGACCGATCCGCTGCCGGCATCGCTCTTCCGGTCGGCGTCGATCCGGTCGCGCGCCGGTCGGACGTCCGCGTCGAGCAGGATGGTCCCGCCGGGCCAGGAGACGAGGCACCGGGAGTCGCGGCTCCCCGAGGCGGGCTTCGCGGGGGTGGCGATCTCGCGGGACGGCGTGGGCTCGGTGGCCTCCCCGTCCGGGCCCGCGAGCGGCTTCAGGTCGTTCGCGCTGAGCACCCCCCAGCACGCGCTCTGTGGCAGCTCCACCGACTGCCAGGGTTTCCAGGCCCACAGCCCGCCGCCCACCGCCGCGACCACGGCGAGGGCGACGACTGCGTGCCAGGGGCGGACCCGGGACCGGCGCGGGGGCGGGTCGTCCGGGGACGGCGGGATGATGTGGGCGACGTCGGCCATTCCTCAGCGCTCTCGGTCGTGGCAGGTGGTGGGCTCGGGCGGTCAGCTCTTGGGGTAGACCGTGTCGTACGAGGTCTTGCCGCTGCTGTAGCCGGTGTTCTCCTCCTGGGCGGCTCGGCGGGCCACGTCGTTGATGTAGTTCGGGTCGGCGCCCGCGTTGCGGCCGGCCTCGCGGACGGCGTCGATGATCGCCTGCTGGGACTTGAGCTCGGCCGACTCCTTCGCGGACCCGGCCTCGTCGCTGGCGTCGTTGTGGGTGTCCACCTTGTAGCCGTTGGCGACGTCGTCCATGATCTGGTTGACCACGCTGTCGACGCCCTCACCGATCAGGGGCGCGCGCTCCTTGAGCGCGTCGCCGGCGAACGACCAGATCTGGCCGGCGATCTCCCTCTTGGTGTCGATGGCGGCGTTGAACTCGGCGTCGCTGGCGGAGTGCTTCTGGTAGACCGCGTCGACCATCGCGCTGGTGATCAGGCCGTTGACCTGCCCGGCCGGCTTGGCGATGTTCTCGACCGCCACCGCCAGGTCCTTGTGCAACTCGGGGTGGGCCAGCACGTCCTGGATCTGGGCCGTGGTGTAGGCCTGCTGCCCGGCCGCGATCGTGGCGTAGGCGTCCGGGTCCTGGCCGAGTGTGCCGAGCAGGCGCTCGACCTGGCTCTGCTTGAAGAGGTGGGAGTCGGCTCCCGCCCCTTCCAGGGCGCCCTGGACGTCGCCGATGTAGTTGGCGGTCATGTTCCCGAGGCTGCCGTTGAGGTTCGCGAACAGGCCGCCCTTGAGCAGGTCCGGGCCGTCCTTGGTGCCGAACCTCTCCACCACGTGGGACATGATGTCGTTCATCGCGGCGGTGTGCTGGGGGAACTTGCCGTCGATGTCGTCGTACGCCCTGCCCGTCGTGGCCGCCTCCAGGGCGTGGCCCAGCGCGCTGACGTCGAACGGGTCGGCGGTGCCCGGGTTGGGCCGGGGCGGGTACTGCTGGTCGATCAGGATCGACCGCGGGCCGGTGTCGGTGAGCATCTTGAGGTAGGTGTTCTCGCCACCGGTGCTCTTGACGGTGCCGTCCGGGTTGAAGGCGGCCGGCGCGTCGTGGAAGAACTTGGTGGCGGCCTCGGGGCTGTGGCCGAGACCTTCCAGGATCGCGGACATCGGGTTGATGCCCCTGATGTTCCCGTCCTTGTCGGGCACGCCGATGAACTTGAGCTCGGTGAACGGGTACGTGGCCTTGGCGGCCGCGTCCCAGCGCATCGGGTTCTCCTGGGTGAGCTGGGTGATGTGCTGGGCGACCGGGACGAGGAAGTGGTCGTCGTACTTCCCGTTCCGCAGCAGGTTGGCCATGATCTGGTAGCCGTACGGGCTGTGCGCGGGGTTGCCACCCGCCGGGACGGGGATCTGCGTGGCGCCGGCCGCGCGGAACCGCTTCTCCCACTCGTCCGAGACGTGCACCGACTGCTTGGTGTCGGTCGCGGTGGCCAGGGTCAGGCCCAGGCCCTGCTGGATGCCCTTGATGGCCGAGCTGCGGGCCGGGCTGTTGGCGAAGTCGCCGCTCTGCGCCATCGCGCCGTACTTGGCCATGAACGTCGCCGGGTCCTGGTTGCCGTAGAAGGAGGTGGCGAACCGCGGGTCGTTCTTGTGGTGGTCCAGGATGTCCTGGAGGTGCTTGAGCTGGGCGTCGGAGGCCTGGGCGCCGAGGCCCAGGATGTAGGTGGCGGCCTTGGCCTCCTCCTCCGCGATGCCGCCGACGGGGTTGGCGTTGAACGCGGTGCCGTCGCTGCCGGTGTCGTCGCCCAGGGCCCTGGAGGCGTCCTGGTCGGCCTCGGTGGCGCGGTCGATCGCGTCGCCTATCGCCTTGGCGGCGGTCTCGGCCTTGGCCTTCCAGCTGTTGGCGTACTCGGGGTCCTTCTTGTCGGCCGGGTTGGTGGCCGGCGGCCAGTGCACGGCGCCCTGGTCGTCGACGGTGAGGCCCTCGTGGGTGGCGTTCTGGACGGCGGTGGTGAGGTCCTTCTTCGCCGCCGTGATCTCGGTGTGGGCGTCGCGGAGCGTCTTGGCCAGGGCCGAGGCCTCCTCGAAGGCCGCGTGGATCTGGTCGCGGGCCCAGGTGAGCTTGGCGTCGGCGAGGCCGGCGGCGTCGCCGTGCCAGCCGGACTGCTGGATGGTGCCGATGACCTCGTTCTGCATCCGCTGGGTGAGGTCCCACTTGCGGACGAGGGTCTCGAAGTCGCCCGCCGCGGAGGCGAGGCCGCCGAGGTCGACCTGCTGGAGCTGACTGAATGTGACCATGGTGGTGCGGTGTCCCCCCGTTTGCGCCGGCGTTAGCTGCCGGCGCCCTGCGGCTTGTTGAAGTTGGCCTGGATGTCCGAGTCGGTCTTGCTGTAACTCTGGGCCGTGGTCTGCAGGTTGGTGCCGATGTCGCCGACGGTGGTCTGCAGTCCGCCGGACTGGCTGGTCCAGGTGCCCCAGGCGGCGGTGAGCGCGCCGCCGAGGTTCCAGCCCTTGAGGGAGCCGGCCGCGGCGTTGACGTGCTCGCCGGGCTGGTCGCACTCGGTCTTGACGGCGTCCCGCAGGGCGAGGGCGTTCTGCGCGGCCTGCTGGAGCACGCCGGCGTTCACGGCGACGGTCTTGCCGCCGCCCGCCGGGTTCAACGAGACCGGCGCGGAGTTGGCCCCGGCGAGGTCCGGGAACTGCTTCTTCGCCTCTTCGGTCAGATTGCCCTTGTCGTCAAAGAGCCACGGATTCATGCGACGCTCGAATTCGAGGTCGGTCATTGTTTGCCCCCCGGATAAAGATCGGCATGGATCGTACTATTTTTGCGGCGCGGATTTCGGTGAATTGAATATTGATACTCCGTTAACACCTGGTGAATCACCACAAGAGTGGCCCGTCCGCAATGTGCCGATCCGCACATTGCCCCGCACACGACGGCATGCCAGAGTGCCGAGCATGAACCATCCGCTCGCGGCCGAGCCGCGCCCCGCCGCCACCGACCTCGCCCCCGCGCGCGTCTTCGACTGGCTCGACGAGACCGCCGCGATGCGCGCGGAGGCCGGGCTGACGCGGACGCTGCGCAGCCGGGCGGCGGACGACGCGGTGCTGGACCTCGCCGGCAACGACTACCTGGGGCTGACCAGGCACCCGGTGGTCACCCGGGCCGCCGCGGACGCGGCGCTGCGCTGGGGCGGAGGTTCGACGGGCTCGCGGCTGGTGACGGGGACGACGGCCCTGCACACCGAACTCGAGGAGGAGCTGGCCGAGTTCTGCGGGGCGGAGGCCGCGCTGGTGTTCTCCTCCGGATACACGGCCAACCTCGCGGCGCTGACGGCCCTCACCGACCCGGACACCCTGATCGTCTCCGACGCCTACAACCACGCCTCGCTGATCGACGGCTGCCGGCTCTCCCGCGCCGACGTCCACCGGGCCCCGCACAGCGCCCCGGCGGCCGTCGCCGAGGTGCTCGCCGGGCGGACGCAGCCGCGGGCGCTGGTGGTCACCGACTCGGTGTTCTCGGTGGACGGCGACGCGGCCCCGCTGCCCGGGCTGTCCGAGGCCGTCCGCGCGCACGGTGCCGCGCTGCTGGTGGACGACGCGCACGGGCTGGGCGTGCTCGGCCCCGGCGGCACCGGGGCGCTCGCCGCGGCCGGCCTCGCCGGGCAGCCGGACGTCGTGGCCACCGCCACCCTCTCCAAGTCGCTCGGCTCGCAGGGCGGCGTCGTCCTCGGCCCGCGCCGGGTGATCCGGCACCTCACCGAGACCGCCCGCACCTTCATCTTCGACACCGGCCTCGCCCCGGCCGCCGCCGGCGCCGCCCTCGCCGCCCTGCGGCTGCTGCGCGCCGAGCCGGCCCGCGCCGAGCGCGCCCGCGAGGTCGCCCGCACCCTGGCCCGGCAGCTCACCGCCGCCGGCCTGCACAGCTGCGAGCCCGAGGCCGCGGTCGTCTCCGTCCGCGCCCCGGGCCCGGAGGCCGCCGTCGCCTGGGCCGCCGACTGCCGGCGCGCGGGCCTCGCCGTCGGCTGCTTCCGCCCGCCGTCCGTCCCGGACGGAATCTCCCGGCTGCGGCTCACCGCCCGGGGAGACCTGACGGACGGCCAGATCGCCGAGGCCGTCCGCATCGTCGCCGAGCTGGCCCCGCCCGGCGCGCGGGCCTGAGGCTCCGCAGTGAAGGGGACGGCTGACTACTTCTTCTTCGCCCGGCTCGGCTGGACCCGGGGCGGCTCGCCCTTCGCCTTGGGGTGGTCGGGCGGGTAGGGGAGTTCGCCGATGCCCTCGTCGTGGAGCTGCTTCTCGTAGAGCTCCAGCAGGGCCTCCAGGCGGAACGCGTGCTGCTCCATCTCGGCGTTCAGGTCGCCGAGTTCGGCGAAGCGGGCCGGGACGGTGCGCAGGTCGAAGTCCTCGGGGGCGGCGTCGTCGAGTTCCTCCCAGCGCAGCGGGGCGGAGGCGGTGGCGCGGGGGCGGGCGCGCAGCGAGTAGGCGGAGGCGATGGTGCGGTCGCGGGCCATCTGGTTGTAGTCGACGAAGATCCGCTCGCCGCGTTCCTCCTTCCACCAGGCGGTGGTGACCTTCCCGGGCATCCGCTGCTCCAGCACCCGGCCGAGCGCGATCACGGCGTGCCGTCCGTCGGTGAAGGTCCACTCGGGCGCGAGCGGCACGTAGACGTGCAGTCCGCGCCCGCCGGAGGACTTGGGCCAGCCGCGCAGCCCGTACTCCTCCAGCAGGGCGCGCAGTTCGTGGGCGGCGCGGACGGCGTCGTGGAAGTCGGTGCCGGGCTGCGGGTCGAGGTCGATCCGCAGTTCGTCCACGTGGCCGGTGTCGGAGCGGCGGACCGGCCAGGGGTGGAAGGTGAGGCAGCCCAAGTTGGCCGCCCACAGCACGGCGGCCGGCTCGGTGGGGCAGATCTCGTCGGCGGAGCGGCCGCTGGGGAACTCGATCCGGGCGGTGGGCAGCCACTCCGGCAGGCCCTTGGGTGCTCGCTTCTGGTAGAAGAACTCGCCGTCCACCCCGTCCGGGAAGCGCTGCAGGGTGGTCGGCCGGTCGCGCAGCCCGCGCAGCACCCCGTCGGCGACGGACAGGTAGTACTGCGCGACGTCCAGCTTGGTGAAGCCGCGCTCGGGGTAGTACACCTTGTCCGGGTTCGACAGCCGGACGGTGCGCCCGGCGACTTCCAGTTCCACGGCTGAGCCCATGCCCCTCACGCTAAGCGCGGTACGCCCGGCGCGCGCCCCGAGGCGAACCGGGTGAGGATCGGTCGCATGGACCTGCCCGTGATGCCACCGGTGGCGCCGATGCTCGCCAAATCCGTCGCCGAGATCCCGCCCGGGATGCAGTACGAGGCCAAGTGGGACGGCTTCCGTTCGATCGTGTTCCGTGACGGCGACGAGGTGGAGCTCGGCAGCCGCACCGGCAAGCCGCTGACCAGGTACTTCCCCGAGCTGGTCGAGGCGTTGAGGCGGGAGCTGCCGCCGCGCTGCGTGCTGGACGGCGAGGTGGTGATCGCCCGGGACGGGCGGCTGCGCTTCGAGGAACTGCTGGAGCGCATCCACCCCGCCGCGAGCCGGGTGAAGCTGCTCGCCGAGCGGACCCCGGCCTCCTTCGTCGCCTTCGACCTGCTCGCCCTCGGCGACGAGAGCCTGCTGGACGAGCCGCTGTCGGTCCGCCGCCCGGCCCTGGAGGCCGCGCTCGCCGGCGCCGCCGACCCGGTGTTCACCGCCCCCGCCGCCACCGACCTCGACCTCGCCCGGACCTGGTTCGCCGAGTTCGAGGGCGCCGGGCTGGACGGGGTGGTCGCCAAGCCGCTGGACCAGCCGTACCGGCCGGGGGAGCGGACCATGTACAAGATCAAGCACGAGCGCACCGCCGACTGCGTGGTGGCCGGCTACCGGGAGCACAAGAGCGGCCCGGTGGTCGGCTCGCTGCTGCTCGGCATCTTCGACGACGACGGCAGGCTCCAGCACGTCGGCGTCTGCGCCGCCTTCTCGATGGCCCGCCGCCGCGAACTCGCCGAGGAGCTGGCCCCGTTGCGGATGGCGGACGTCTCCGGGCACCCCTGGGGCGCCTGGGCGGACGAGGCCGCGCACGCCGAGGGCCGGCTGCCGGGCGCCGTCAGCCGCTGGACCGGCGGCAAGGACCTCTCCTGGATCGCGCTGCGCCCCGAGCGGGTGGTCGAGGTCGCGTACGACCACATGGAGGGCACCCGGTTCCGGCACACCGCGCAGTTCCGCCGCTGGCGGCCGGACCGCACGCCGGAGAGCTGCACCTACGCGCAGTTGGAGGAGCCGGTCTCGTACGACCTCGGCAGGGTGCTGGGGATCTGACGCGACGCCGACGTTCCGCCGACGCACTGTCGGCGGAACGTCGGCGAAGCGCTTGGAACGTGCTTCAGGAGAGGTGCAGCGTGGCGGCGCCGGTGGGTGAGGCCGTGGGGGACGGGGTCTGCGTGACCATCGGATTCGGCGACGGCGAGGCGGTGGGCGACGCCGGCGGCGAGATCGTCGGTGACGTGGTCGGCGAGGTCGTCGGCGAGGGGGAGGCCGTCGGTGAGCCCGTCGGCGAGGGGGAGCCCGTCGGCGAGCCCGTGGCGGGCGCGGTGGGCAGCGCGTAGACGTTGTTCGGCGAGACGATCTGGGTGATCGCCCGGGCCACGAACGTCGAGGGTTCCGAACCGTCGTGGGTGATGTCGGTGTTGAGCAGGATGACCAGGCTGGCCTTCGCCTCCGGCAGGTAGAGCACCACGGCCTCGTACCCGGGCAGCGAGCCGTTGTGGCCGATCCAGCCGTGGGTGGTGAACACCCCGAAGCCGTAGCCCAGGTCGGGGGTGTCTCCGGTGGACTTGAACTTCAGCCGCTCCGCCTGGGTGGCGGGTTTGAGCAGCGGCTCGCCGGTGGCCAGCACCTTCGACCAGGTCTGCAGGTCCGCGAGGTCGGAGATGGCGGCGCCGGCCGCCCAACCCCAGGACGGGTTCCAGGTGGTGGCGTCCTCGACGGTGCCGCTGGCCGTCTGGTTGGTGTATCCGTGGGCGTGCGGGTCGGGGAAGGTCGCGTCGGTCGGCAGGCTGGTCTTGGTGAGCCCGGCCGGGGCGAACACCTGCTGGTCCAGGAAGTCCTGGAGCGGCTGCCCGCCGACCTTCTCGACCACCAGGCCGAGCAGGATCAGGTTGGTGTTGGAGTACTCGAACTTGGCGTCCGGCGCGAAGTTCGCCGGGTGCTTGAACGCGAACCCGAGCAACTGGTCCGGGCTGAAGGGCCGGTTCGGGTCGTTGAAGACCGCATTCTGGAAGTCGGAGTCCAGGGTGTAGTTGAACAGGCCGCTGCGCATCTCGCCGAGCTGACGCAGGGTGATGCCGTCGCCGCCGGGCACGTTCGGGACGTACTTGGAGATCGAGTCGTCCAGGCCGAGCTTGCCCTGGTCGACGAGCCGCAGGATGCCGGTGGCCGTGAAGGTCTTGGTCACGCTGCCGACCCGCATGTACAGGTCGGGCGACATCGGCGTCCCGGCGTCCTTGTCGGCGACGCCGAAGGTGCGCTGGTAGCTGCCGTCGGGGGTGGTGTAGCCGACGATCACCCCGGGGATGGCGGCCTCGCTCATCGCCTGCTTGATCGCGGTGTCCAGCCGGCTCATGACGTCCGGGGTGAGCGCCGTCACTCCGCCGGTGGGGCTGCCGGTCGGCGTGGCGGTCGGGCTGAGCGCGGCCGGTTCGGCGGTGACCGCCGGACCGGCCTGCGCGGGCGACGAGTCCCCGGAGCAGGCGGAGACGGCGAGCAGGCCGCTCAGCGCGAGGGCGGCGGAGGCCGCCCGTACGGACCTGGGCACGGCCGGACGCGGAGAGCGGGGTACCCGTACGGAGCGGGGAACGGCCGGTCGGGGCCGTCGGGTGTCGGTCATCGGCGCAGGCGCCTCTCTGGGGCGGGCGGCCCCTTGGCGACGAAGGGCCCCGGAGCGCGGCTCGGCCGGGTCGGAGCGCTGCTCCACGGGGCCGCGGGGGAGCGTCGCCACCGTAAGCACCGCCGCCGTCCGGCCGCGCGCGGGTCCGTGCCCGGCTGGACCGAACGGGAGCACCGTCAGCCGAGTGCCCCGCCCGGCTGGCGGCCCACCGTCAGCCACCCCGGGGCCGTGGTCGGCCCCCGTCGGAGTCGCGCCCGCCGTCTCTGCGCTCGGCCCCGTCTCTGCGCTCGGCCCCGTCTCTGCGCTCGGCCCCGTCTCCGCGCTCGCCCCCGTCGGAGTCATGCCCGCCGCCTCCGCGCTCGGCCGGACGGGTGAGCACCGGCACGCCGCAGCGGCCTGCGGGCGCGGCTCGGGCACGATCGTTCAGCCCAGCTGTGGCCGCCCTTAAGAATTCCTCGATGGACCGCGCCCCCTCCGACCAGGCAGATTGCTGCCTGCCCGGAGCGCGCCCCGTCAGGAGCGGCCGAACCGGGCCCCCTCGGCCTGCCCCCGCACCCGCAGGCCGTTCCACCCGCACGTCAGGAGCCGCCGTGAAGGCACTCGTCAAGCAGCAGGCCGAGCCCGGGCTCTGGCTGATGGACGTCCCCATGCCCGAGATCGGCCCCGGCGAGGTGCTGATCAAGGTGCTGCGGACCGGTATCTGCGGCACCGACCTGCACATCCGCAAGTGGGACGGCTGGGCCCAGCAGACCATCAGGACCCCGCTGGTGCTGGGCCACGAGTTCGTCGGCGAGGTCGCCGAGATCGGTGCCGGCGTCGCGGACATCGCGATCGGCGACCTGGTCAGCGGCGAGGGCCACCTGGTCTGCGGCAAGTGCCGCAACTGCCTTGCCGGCCGCCGCCACCTGTGCCGCAACACCGTCGGCCTGGGCGTCAACCGCGACGGCGCCTTCGCCGAGTACGTGGCCCTGCCCGCCTCCAACGTCTGGGTGCACCGGGTGCCGGTCGACCTGGACGTGGCCGCGATCTTCGACCCGTTCGGCAACGCCGTGCACACCGCGCTGTCCTTCCCGCTGGTCGGTGAGGACGTGCTGGTCACCGGCGCCGGCCCGATCGGCATCATGGCCGCCGCCGTCGCCAAGCACGCCGGCGCCCGCAACGTGATGATCACCGACGTCTCCTCGTACCGCCTCGACCTGGCCCGCGAGGTCGGCGTGACGCTGGCGCTGGACGTCTCCCAGCACACCATCGAGGAGGGCCAGCAGAAGCTCGGCCTGCGCGAGGGCTTCGACGTCGGCCTGGAGATGTCCGGCCGCCCCGAGGCGATGCAGTCGATGATCGCCAACATGACCCACGGCGGGAAGATCGCCATGCTCGGCCTGCCCGCCGAGCAGTTCCCGGTGGACTGGGCCTCGATCGTCACCTCGATGATCACCATCAAGGGCATCTACGGCCGCGAGATGTTCGAGACCTGGTACGCGATGTCCGTGCTGCTGGAGGGTGGCCTGGACCTCAGCCCGGTGATCACCGGCCGCTACGCCGCCACCGACTTCGAGGCCGCCTTCGACGACGCCGCGAGCGGCAACTGCGGCAAGATCATCCTCGACTGGACCGCCTGAGCCACCCCGCCGACGCAAAAGGAGCCTGCTGTGTTCGACAACGTGCGCGCCGACATCGCCACGACCCTCGACGAGATCCGCGAGGCCGGCCTGTTCAAGCCCGAGCGGGTGATCGGCTCCCCGCAGAGCGCCGCGGTCACCGTGACCGCCGGCGGCCGCCCGGGAGAGGTGCTGAACTTCTGCGCCAACAACTACCTGGGCCTCGCCGACCACCCCGAGGTGCTCGCCGCCGCCAAGGACGCCCTGGACCGCTGGGGCTACGGGATGGCCTCGGTCCGCTTCATCTGCGGCACCCAGGACGTCCACAAGGAGCTGGAGGACCGCCTCTCGGCCTTCCTCGGCCAGGAGGACACGATCCTCTACTCCTCCTGCTTCGACGCCAACGGCGGTGTCTTCGAGACCCTGCTGGACGACCGTGACGCCGTCATCTCCGACGCGCTGAACCACGCCAGCATCATCGACGGCATCCGGCTCAGCAAGGCCCGCCGCCACCGCTACGCCAACCGCGACCTCGCCGACCTGGAGAAGCAGCTCCAGGACACCCAGGACGCCCGCCGCCGCCTGATCGTCACCGACGGCGTGTTCTCGATGGACGGCTACGTCGCCCCGCTGCGCGAGATCTGCGACCTGGCCGACCGCTACGACGCCATGGTCATGGTGGACGACTCGCACGCCGTCGGCTTCGTCGGCGCGGGCGGCCGCGGCACCCCCGAACTGCACGGCGTGATGGACCGCGTGGACATCATCACCGGTACCCTCGGCAAGGCGCTCGGCGGTGCCTCCGGCGGCTACGTCGCCGCCCGGCGGGAGATCGTCGCCCTGCTGCGCCAGCGCTCCCGCCCGTACCTGTTCTCCAACTCGCTGGCCCCGGTGATCGCGGCCGCCTCGCTCAAGGTGCTCGACCTGGTCGAGAAGTCCAACGAGCTGCGCGAGCGGCTGGCGGCCAACACCGCGCTGTTCCGGACGAAGATGACCGAGGCCGGGTTCGAGATCCTGCCCGGCGACCACCCGATCGCCCCGGTGATGATCGGCGACGCGGCCAAGGCCGGCCGGCTCGCCGAGCTGCTGCTGGAGCGCGGCGTGTACGTGATCGGCTTCTCCTACCCGGTGGTGCCGCACGGCCAGGCCCGGATCCGGGTGCAGCTGTCCGCGGCGCACTCCACCGAGGACGTCGAGCGCGCCGTCGCGGCCTTCGTGGACGCGCGCGCCGCGCTGGGCGAGTAACCCCACCCCAGGCTGCCCGCGGGCCGGACCGCTCGGAACCGGACCGGCCCGCGGGCTCACAAGGCACGCCCGCACCGTGGGGGGGGGGGGGGGGGGGGGGGGGGGCCCCCCCCGCGCCCCCCCCCCACCCCCCCCCCCCCCCCCCCCCCGGGGGGGGGGCGGGGCGGGCCCCGCCGCCCCCCCCCCCCG